>CAIQSY010000034.1 GCA_903874585.1 uncultured Chlorobiaceae bacterium
TCCTTGGTCGAAAGAACCTCCTTCTTTACATCGGTTTTGATCACATAACAGCCGTCAAGAAGAGTAGCTTCTTTGAGTATTTCTTCATTGACCGTTACCTTGAACACCCGCTCCTGATTGGTTAACTCCAGAACATCGTTGAGCTTATACTGGGTGATCTTTTTCTGAAGAAATCGGAAAGCAACATCATTGTCACGCTTGACAGAACCGGAGAGGTAACTGTTTTTCTCTTCAACATAACGCTGGATTTTATTGACCCGTTCCTGGCGATTCTTTGCCATTTCTGCCATTCGAACAAATTTTTTTTTCAGCACATATCGTACCCCATCTGTTGTATTTTCAACCTCATACAGCTCTGTATCGAAAAAATCCATTTGCAGTACCTCGGCCTTCAGCAGTGTTCTGATTTCTGGTTTCGAGAGTGAGGTAATGTAATGAAATCCCGCATCGGTCAACTCTTTGGCCTGTGGCGTTTTGATCATGCCCTTGTCGCCGACCATCGTTATCTCTTCAATGCCAAATGTCTTAGCAACGGTACGAATCTGCTCTGCAACGGTTGACTTGTCGTTCGTATTGCCTGCAAATACCCTCACGGCTACTGGATCGCCATCTGCTGTACACAACAAGCCAATGACGATCTGTTTCTTTCCCTTTTTGCCATCCCGATTATAACCAAAGGCAGCAAGAACATTCTCCATCCCTTCAAGATATGATGAGGTAACATCATACAGCAGTAATTCCGGTCCAGTACCTGTTGAATTGTGCTTGAATAACTGCTTCTCGATGCGCTCCTGATGTTCTGTCAGCCACGCAAGATTGGCGTACAGATCATCCTCAGTAAACCGCTCTAATTCAAGGACATCACAGGCACCATAACTTGCTGCCATCCTGACCGCACCGAGGCGTGAACCCTGTCCGATCAATCGATCGATGATCTGCCACAACGCAAGCTTTCTTTGGCGGCTATTGCCAAGCGCCTTCGTGATGCCGAGCCTTTCGACAAGCGTTTTCAGCGCATACACCACCCCAACACGAAGCCCTTCATGGAGTTCAACATCCTCGATATCCAGCAGTGCGGACAAGTTGTTTTTGTATTTCAGAGCCAGTTTAATGGCGGCAACTTCAGCTTCCGAACATTTGGAGATCTTGCCCAGTGTACGATTTTTGACCTTGCCATCTTCACGATACGATTCACGAAACAGGTACCGATGATAGGTTTTACCGTTGATGGTGGTTTGCGAGTAAGGCGGGCTGCTACGAAATCGAAAGTATCTCCTCCTCCAGCAACTGCTGATTGTAGAGTTCCGCATACAGGTGTTGCTGGGCGAGCAGCTCTTCGTGGGTGCCGCTCTCAACAATGGCGCCATCTTTCAGTACAACAATCTTATTACAATTTTTTACGGTGGAGATGCGATGGCTGATGAGCAGAATGGTGGTGTCGGGCAATTTCTGCAGCAGAGCCTCAAAAATTCGTGCTTCAGTATCGGTATCAACGGCTGAGAGAGCATCGTCCAGCACCAGCAGTTTCGGTTTCCACGCAATGGCGCGGGCAATGCAAGCCCGCTGCTTCTGCCCGCCAGAGAGGTTGATGCCCTTTTCGCCAAGCATGGTCTCAAAGCCGTCGGGGAAATCCACCACATCATCATGCAGCATCGCTATTTTGCTTGCCTCAATCACCGCGTTAGCATCATTATCGCGGCTGCCCCAGTTGATGTTGTGTGCAATCGTGTCGGAAAAAAGAAAATTGACTTGTGGTATAAACCCAATCTGCTCGCGTAAAGTCTCAATCGGCAAACTGCGAATGTCGCGTCCATCCAACAAAATGGCGCCTTCAACTGGCTCGTAAAGTCGCGGTATCAGGTTGACCAGCGTCGTTTTACCAGCGCCCGTTGCACCAACGATTGCCACTTTTGAACCAGCGACTATGTCGAGCGTTATGTTATTCAGGATGGGATTCTTCTCATGGCCAGGGTAGTGAAATCGCACGTTGTGGAAGGAGAGTGTGCCGGCAAAGTTGTTATCTTCGGTGAAACTCTCCTCTTTTTCAGCGATATCTGGCTTGATGCTGAAGATTTCGTTCAGTCGCACTTGGGCAGATGCTGCACGCTGGATAATGCTCGTGACCCAGCCGATGGAGATGATCGGCCAGCTCAGCATGGAGACATAGACGATAAATTCTGCAATGCCTCCGACAGTCATTTTGCCTTCGATCACATTGATGCCGCCGACCCACACAACGGGGAGCAGCGAGAAGGCGGTCATGGAGGTGAGAAACGCAAAAAAGAGCGCTTGCAGTTTTCCAAGCGAGAGATTTTTGCGATAGTACTCTTTGTTAAGCGTGGCAAACCGCTGAATTTCAAATGATTCCCGAGTGTAGCTTTTCACCACTCTGATGCCGGAGAGGTTTTCCTGTACCAGATTGGTTATTGCCGCGTAACTTTCCTGAATGCTTTTTGACCGTTTTTGCATGGAGCTCCCGATTTTATAGACCGAATAGCTTAGAATTGGGGCAGGCAGCAGGGCAAAGAGTGTAAGCTTCGGAGAGATGGCAATCATTGCAACAAGAGCAAAAACGAGGCGGAAAAAGGTGTTGAGCGAGTACATAATGCCCGGTCCAAGGAACTCTCGGATGGCATTTAAATCGTTGGTACCTCTCGAAATAAGCTCGCCAGTGCTGGTGGTGTTGTAAAAGCGTCGTGGTAATTTTTGCAGATGCTGGTAATAGTCGTTTTTCAGGTCAAATTCAATGTGTCGAGATGTTACAATAATGTTTTGGCGAACAAGAAACAGAAAGTATCCACTCAAAAGGGAGAAGAGAAAATAGAGTCCCGTATCGCGGAGCACATCCATAATCACAAATTTTCCTGTCATGGTGTCGATAGCAAGACCGATATACTTCGGCGCGATAACTGCAAAGATATTGGTGAGAATGATGAAGAGAAATCCTGACCAGAGATTTTTTTTATACCTTAGCAGATAAGGTTGGAGGCTGAGAAGATTTTTCATCCGTCATAAGTTTTTGAAGTGACCGCCTTAATGTATAATAAGGATAGAGAAAAGAAAATTTCATATCAGTTATGTGCTTATGGCATTTGAGTCCAATAAAAGTTACTACTCTATCAGTGAGGTGACGAAAATTTCTGGTGTGCCGGAATATCTGTTACGGTACTGGGAAGGTTTTTTTACCGAACTCTCTCCGGCAAGGGATACGCGCGGGAATCGGCGATACACCAATCGCGATATTGCCATGGTGTTGAATATCAAAAATCTGGTGTATGAGAAGGGTTACAAATTGGGCAAAGCGAGTGAAATTGTGAAAGGTAACCCTCGCAGCAGTGAAGATGACCATAAAACCACCGAGATTCTCAAGTTGCAGAAACAGATTGGTAACGAGAAGAATCGTCACAGTGCTGTGGATGAACGGCGCACGTTGTTGTTGAAGGAGATAAAAGTGGAGATTGAGGATATTCTTCAGTTGTTGGGGTAACGCGATGGTTTTGCAAACAAAAAAAACAAAAAAACCGGTTTTTCACCGGTTTTTTTGTTTGAATCAATTTTTTGCTTACTGAGCGTACAACACTTCAAACTGTCCGGTACCGCCCTTGCAGACATGCTCAACCCAGCGACCATAAGCGCCACCGCTCCAGCGATACTCTTCAAGGTTCTGTGAACGGAACTGAGGTGCAGCATAGCGCACTTTGTAGCCTTTTGGAAGAACAATTTTCAACTGTGAATCGACGGTAAAGTCGTTGAACTTGCCGACCATGCCGTGGTGTACCAGCGGAATGAGCGGGTGGTTTAGAATTCTGCGAAGTCCACCGCCAGCATCGACTGAGACGCCAGGGAACTCGCCATCAACTTTAACTTCGATACCTTGTGAATCGGAACGGAACGCAGCTTCAACGGATGCTGGCTTGTTCAGTTTGTCGGCAGGGAAAAGCTCAGCCCAGCGTGCGATAGAGTCAACAATACCTGAACCGCCATGTGAGAAGCGCCATCTGGTAACACCGACAGGCCCTTTTTCTCCACTCTGGGTACCAATGCTGTTGACTTCGATTTTTGAAATTCTCTGACCACCTTCGTTCAGTGCGGTAAAGGCTGGACCGATAAACCACAATTCACGAATCCAGTCATTGAATGCACCAGTTGACTGCATTGCTCGAAGGGTGTTTTCCCAAGTGTCGATAACATCTGGATTGTCAAGCGGCACTTTCATGATAATGTCGTGGAACTGACGCCCCTGCATGTAGATCGGATTCGGGACATTTCTTTTTACTGCGTCTGAGCGGTAGTAGAAGATGTTGACAACGGAGCCTTCAAAAGAGAAGAGGTGAGAGAAATCGCCCACAGTAACTGAGCCTTCACCGACACAAATTCTTCTCTCTTTGGTTTCATTGGCAATATCGGCTTCGACAACCAACTTGCTTTTTGTGCTGTCAACAATTGACTCAATAACAGCCGAAAACCTTACAAAACCTTTTGCTGGATCAAGAGGTTTCACATTGATCTTGATGTTACAGTCAGCGGGTAACAGTGGCAGAGCAGGAGGTACGTTAACCTTAGCTCTACATTTTACTTTGCCCCACGAGCTTGAACCACCCTCAAGTACGATTTCGTAGTCTGAGTGAGCGGTTGTGGTGTCTTTAGTGCCGAAAAGAGCCATAATGAGTTCTCCTTTTTCTAATGGCGTTGAAATTGGATATTTTCAGGAAAAAATCTATCAAATAGCCTTCCTGTTAAGGAACAGATTGGAACAAATTTAAAGAATAAAAATCAATAAGTAAAGTAAAATATATCTGAGTCAATTATATGTGTGCCTTAAATATCGTTTACTTTCAGCGATTTCCTTGTTCTCCGACTTTTTTTGAGCATTTATTTTCCTGCTGACTTTTTTTGATTGTTTTATGACTCCATTATCTCAGACTATCAACCATCTGAGCAGCTCTCGTTATCTGGCTCCAGTGGTGAGTGGCGTACTGCTTGGTCTATCATTTCCCTCCTATCCTTTTGTTCGCCTTGAACTGCTTGCATGGATTGCGCTTGTGCCGCTCTTGCTCTCTCTTCGTCATGTTGAGCAATTCGGTGAGCTGTTGCGCCGCGTCTATCTTACCATGCTGCTCTTTTGTGTGATCAGCCTCTGGTGGGTGAGTTTAGCAACGTTCTCTGGTGGAGTGTTGACTGTGGTGATGCATGCCTGTTTTATGACGATTCCCTTGATGTTTTTTTATGCGGTAAAAAAAATGGCTGGCTATCGTTTTGCGCTCCTTGCGCTCCCTTTTCTCTGGGTGGCGTGGGAGTGGCTTTATATGCAGCAGGAACTTTCATTTGGCTGGCTCACGCTGGGTAATTCGCAGGCAAATCTCACCAGTATGATTCAATATGCTGATATTACCGGCGTGTGGGGTATCAGCTTCTGGTTGCTCTGGTTTAATGTCCTTTTCCTTATCGCTATAGCCAGCAACCAGCAAGAGAGGCGTCGCCTGATCGTCATTATGATTACCATGGTCATTACGCCTCTACTGTATGCGTGGTGGCTCTCCTCTGCTGAAAAAAACGCTTTGCGCAAAGCTGATTATCTTCGGGTCACGCTTGTTCAGCCAAATATTGATCCGCATGAACCCTATGAAATTCATGCGGTTATGGAGCACTATAACCGTATGAGCAGCGATGCGATTCGTCTTAACAAGCCTGATCTTGTTATATGGCCTGAAACAGCTATTCTCTTTTCTCTTCTTGACCCACTCTATGCTACGGAGTTGAACCAGCTTCGTTCCTCAATACAGCAATGGCATACTGCTGTTTTGAGTGGATGTATTGATACTGCGCATGGAGGAAATCAGCTTTACTCTCTTTATAATGCCTCGATATTGCTTGATCCACACGGAGAGGTGCAAACCTATCACAAAATTCATCTTGTGCCTTTTGGTGAACGAGTGCCCTATATTGATTATTTCCCTTCGCTTGGTGAATTATCGTTTGCGTTGTCGGGCATCAGAGGATGGGAAAAAGGCGATGAGACTACCGTGATGAAGCTGTCATCTCCAAAAGGTGAGATTGCGTTTGCCAATATTATCTGTTATGAGTCAATTTTCCCATCGTTTGTTGCGGAGTTTGTGCGTAAAGGAGCGCGAATGTTGACGCTTATCACCAATGATGGTTGGTATGCTACTTCGTATGGTCCATATCAGCATCTGGCGATTGGTCGGTTGCGCTGTATTGAAAATCGTCGGGCTATGGCGCGTTGCGCAAATACCGGTGTGACTGTCGTGTTTGATAAGTTCGGGCGAACGCTTGCTGAAATTCCGTGGTGGCAGCAGCAGACGCTCAGTGCCGATGTACCA
>CAIQSY010000035.1 GCA_903874585.1 uncultured Chlorobiaceae bacterium
AAACTCGAGGTCAGGGGACAATGGCAACAACTCTGGCCATGGTGTTCAAACTGGCAGAGCGAGCCCAGTTGCGTTGGCAGAGGTTACGCGGCCACCAACTGATTCCTAAGGTTTTTGAAGGCGTTAATTTTATTGATGGAATTGAAAAAACACTTGCTGCTTAGAATGGGCTCAAACACAACATTTGGTAATTGCTCCCAGGGATCTAAATCGCCCTAAAATTGTTTCAGCGTACCTCAAAATTGCAAATTATAATCACATGGAGCATTGAAAAGTAAACTGTATAAACAGACAATCAGCAGTGTGATAAACTTATAAAGCAATCCCATACGCTACCATTAGCTCTGATTTGAGCAAAAAAGCTCCGCCTTATGCAAAACATAAGACGAAGCTTCGATTGGGATGAAAAGTAAGAAAAGAGCGTTAATGGTACTGTGCGCTCTCCTCTTTGACGAATTCAACAAGTAATTTAAGGTTTTCCGGATCCATATCGGGAAGAATACCGTGGCCAAGATTGAAGACGTGACCAGAATGTTCAGTGTGCTGACCGAAGGATTTGAGAATTTTCCCTGCTTCAGCCTTGATCCTTGCAGGTGTTCCGTAGAGCACCGTCGGATCAAGATTACCCTGGAGTGCAACGCGATCGTTGAGTTCCGCACGTGCTTTGCCAATATCAATACCCCAGCCGAGACCAACGGTATCACATCCGGTATCAGCGATATCGGAAAGAATCGTATTACAATCTTTTGAGAAGACAATCACTGGAGTTTCAGGATGTTTGGCCTTGATTGCCTGCACGGTATCCTTGATGTACGGAAGCGCATATTCGCGATAGTCATCCTCCGATAGCGCACTTGCCCATGAGTCGAAAATCTGGATGGCATCAGCTCCAGCTTCGATCTGTTTCAGCACGTAAGCTGTAATGACGCTGGAAATTTTTCCGAGAAGCGCATGAGCCATCTGTGGCTCACGGTACATCATCTGCTTAGCATAAGCGTAGTTTTTCGATCCACCACCTTCAACAGCATACGTGAAGAGTGTCCATGCTGCACCAGTAAATCCTATAAGAGGAACGCGGTTGTCAAGCTCTTTTTTGGTCATACGGAGGGCATCAAGCACATAACCAAGCTTTTCATCAACGTCAGGCACAATCAGCTTGTCGATATCTGCCTGGGAACGGATCGGCGGAGTAAGTTTGATGCCTTTGGACTCGATGATCTCGACATTCATCCCCATGGCCTCATTGACCACAAGAATGTCGGAAAAAATAATTGCTGCATCCACGCCCATCAATTCGACAGGCTGAATGGTTACCTCTGTTGCCAATTCTGGTGTTTTACAGAGAGTTAAAAAATCGGTTTTTTCTCTCACAGCACGGTACTCCGGCAAATAACGACCGGCTTGGCGCATCACCCAGATTGGTGTGCGGGAACATGGCTGACGCTTTAACGCCCGGAGAAAAAGATCATTTTTGAGCATGCAATGCAATAATTTGATGGTTTAACAAAACAAAAAACCCGTCAGAATATCCGGTGATCACCGGCTGAGAGCAATGTAAAAGTGCAAAGTTACTATTTTCCAGCCTTTTATTAAAACTTTCAGATTTTATAGTAGCCGTTGTATCAGCCAACAATGTGCCTTTTGATACCAAGCTGTTTAGCACTATAACCTAAAGCAAGACCAACCATTTCTGAAATATGAAACACAGGAATGGAACTCTCTATGCCGGCATTCTTGAGTGCCTTTGCCTGATAACCATCAAGTGATGTATGACAAAGTGGGCACGGTGTTACTATAAAATCGGCTTTTGCTTCTATAGCCTCTTGAAGTGCCTCTGCCGCCACATTGAGCGACTCCTGCTCAGCAACCAGCAAAGTATGAAATCCGCAACACCGATTCTTGTGTTTGTAAGGGATCGTTTGTCCACCAAGAGCTTCGATCAACTGGTCAAGTGAGCTGGGATCGACAGGATTGTCATGACCAAGCACTGTTGATGGTCTGAGGATATGGCAACCATAAAAAGGTGCTATACGATAATTTTTCAAAGGAACCTTTACCTTCTGCCTAATGGTGTCAAGACCGACATCATCAACCAGCACCCACAACAGATGCCGCACATCTGAAGTCCCACGGTACTCAAGTCCCTCTTTCTTCAGAATTTCATTAACCTCTTTTTTCAGTTCTGGAGACTCATCGAGTTTTTTCTTTGCAGTGCGAATCGTCATTAAACAGGTATTGCAAGAAACAATGAGATCGAGACCCATCTTTTCGGCAAGCGCAATATTGCGTGCGTTGACCAATGCAAAATGTTTCGGGCTGACATAGTCGAGATTACTGCCTCCGCAACAGGTTCCTTCGTGCAACTTGACGAACTCAACTCCAAGTTCTTTCTGCCAAAGCTCAATTGAACGATCCACTTCTTTTGTCATGGACTCATTAATGCAGCTCAGGTAATATGCGTATCGCTTCATCCAGCAGTTCTCCCCTGTTATTTTTTATGCGATTTGTGATCCTGCTTGACATGTTCGGTCATCTCCCTGAACATCTCTCGGAAAATTTTTATTCCTTTCGCCGATTTTACCAGAGGTGGCGGAGGAGGAGTACGACGTTTTATAATCATTTTGACCGCCATCGGCAAAAGATTCTGCAACGTCCAGAGCACACCGTTGGTACGAATTGGCAACGTGGCTTCGACAAGTTTACCTTTCTTTTCAATATCTGACATAAAGGCTTCAGCATGTTTGGAGCCACTTGTGTCTTTCATGCCTCTGCTCTCAATAGCATCTTCACGTATTCCATGAATTGCGTCCATGATGGGAATGCTTTTAACGCAGGTCTCCTGACAGCGGTAACAGTGGGTACAATCCCAGACACCATGATCCTTGACCAGTTCAGCAAGACGCTGCTCATGTATAGCATCCCGACTGTCCACATTCATACGAAAAGATTTAAGCAAAACAGCGGGAGAAACATATTCCTTGTTTACCCTTAAAATACTGCACTCTGAAACACAGGATGCGCACAGAATACAGTCAGTCGCTTTATCATAACGAAGGAACTCCTGCTCGGATATCAGAAACTCTTTTTTACCCATACTTGCCTCTGGCATCGTCGAGTCAACCCAGTTCGAATAATGCTTCATCTTGCCGACCAAGGGATCCATATCGACAATAAGATCCTTGATAAGCGGCAGATTACGCAAAGGCTCCACCTTAATTACACCATGCTCTTTGCTTTTAGAAAGCACATCCCAGACCTGGGTCGTACACGCAAGCTGAGAGAGACTGTTAATCCTCATACCACAAGAACCGCAAATACCTGCTTGACAAAATGCCCTGAAACTGATGGAGGCGTCAATATGCTCTTTGATATAATTTAATGACCTCAATACCGTAATACCTCGCTCAACAGGAATGGTATAATCATCAAAATACGGTTTGCTATCAACCTGTGGATTGAATCGAAAAATCCGAAAGGTTACATCTTTTTTTAACTCTTTATGCTGATCTGTTGGCACCGTCATAAGGCAAATAGTTAATAGGTTCTCTCCTGGAGTTCATAACGTCCCATTGTCACGGGCTTTTCACCAAGGGCGACTCTCCCATTGACCTGAGTAGATAAGGTATGCTTATGCCACTTCGCATCATCTCGAACAGGAAAATCGGTACGCGTATGTGAACCGCGGCTCTCCTCTCTGGCATAGGCTCCAGTAGCAACAGTCTCAGCTAAATCGAGCATATTTCTCAACTCGAGAACCTGCATCAAATTAGTATTAAAAACATCGCTGGTATCGAAAACGCGAACTTTTTTAAAACGCTCTTTAAGTTCTGCAACATCCTGTATACCTTTTTTCAAAAGAGAGGCTTCGCGGAAAATACCAACATTAGTGCCAAGCGTCTGACCAAGCTCTTCACGTAACTCTCCATATCGCTCATAATGCCCTGAAGAGTGCATAAAGCTACGAATATCATCATACTGTGCAGTGAGTTCAGCTTCGGAAATAGTACCTGGCTCAAATTTACCAGCCTCTTGAGCAGCAGTATGACCTGCAATTCGGCCAAAAACAAGAATATCAAGAAGAGAATTTCCACCAAGACGATTGGCACCATGAACCGACACACAGCCACACTCACCTGCCGCATAAACACCTTCCATAACAGTACGGGTAAAATTATCGGTATCGATACCACCCATAGAATAATGCGCTGTCGGACGAACAGGAATTGGCTCGACAATTGGATCAATACCCTCAAACTGCATCGACATTTCACGTATCTGCGGAAGTCGTGATTTAATCAGATCCGCACCAAGATGAGTGAGATCAAGATGAAGATATTTTCCTGCCGGACTGTCAAAACCTCGACCTTCAAGGATTTCCGTTTCCAGAGAGCGTGACACAAGATCCCTCGGCCCAAGTTCCATCTTTTCCTTCGCATAACGAGCCATGAAGCGCTCACCATCACGGTTTATCAAATAACCACCCTCACCTCTTGCGCCTTCAGTGACGAGCAAACCACTCTTTCTAAGACCTGTTGGGTGAAATTGTACAAATTCCATATCCTTCATCGGTATGCCCGCACGATATGCAATTGCCTGCCCATCACCGGTATTACCCGCTGCATTACTCGACCGATTCCAGTACATTTTGGCGTAACCGCCTGTAGCAAAAATTACCGTCTTTGCTGGAAAAGCCTCAACCTTGCCACTCTTCATATTCATGGCAATTAACCCTCTTGAGCGACTGCCTTTAACAGAAAGACTCAATGCAAAATATTCGTTGAAAAAGATCACTCCTTTTTTGAGGCACTGCTCATAAAGCGTCTGTAAAATAGTATGACCTGTTTTATCAGAACAGTAACAGCACCGTGGACGTCCAGCTCCGCCGAAAGGCCTTTGGGCAATGGTATTATCATCCATTCTTGACCATGGTGTACCAATATTATCAAGTTCACGGATAATTTTCGGAGCTTCGGAGCAGAGCACATCGACAGCATCCTGATCGGCAAGATAATCACTGCCCTTGATCGTATCGAAAATGTGCATTTCCACAGTATCATCCTTGGCCTTGTTGGCAAGCGCAGCGTTTGCTCCGCCTTGGGCTGCAGATGTGTGTGACCGGTTTGGATAAACTTTTGAGAGCACGGCAATATTCAGTGACGGATTAGTTTTCATTGCTTCCATAGCAGCATACAACCCTGCACCTCCGCCTCCAACAATAACAATATCGAATGGTTTCATACGCTCAAATCTCATTGTGAAGCCACCATAAGTGATTCACTGATTAAATGGAAGGGCTTACAAGGAAGGTCCCCGTCCACTGAAATTGATCTTTCTGATAATTACTAATTATAAACGTAACAAATGAGACAACTGTTACAGAGCGACATGGTCGTCATGAACCGGAAGCTCCTCAACAGCATGAAGCACATCAGTCATATTGAGCACGCCCAACACGGTATTGTTTTCCATCACCGTAAGACGCCTGACATTCGTCCGCTTCATCATACGAAGGGCGTATTTGATTCTGAGACTTGGATTAACACTGATAATCGGCTTGCTCATGATCTGAAAAACAGGGGTATTCCATGGATCGCGATGAATATCCTCACCCGGATCAATAACTTTCTCAAGAATATCTTTTTCGGTAACAATACCGTAACAATCATCCTCATTACGAGGTTCAACAATAAGTCCACTCTCGCCGCTCTTTTTCATAATCTGCAGAGCCTCAGCAACTGTGCAGCTTCCTTTAATTACATGAAAATTTTTCTGCATAAGGGCAGATACCGGCAGCGTCCGCAATGTTATAAGCTGATCCATGTCATCAAATTACTTAAAATTATAAAAGCAGGTGATGCCCATATCTCCTTTTAAAGGAATAGATAAGAGGGCACTAATTTTATGTTCAGAACGCAGAAAAAGGCAGGGATATACAATATCCTTGCTCAAACGACTTGACAGCGAAGACTTGCATTTTAAAAAAAAAACTGCTTAAAAGCAAATTTCCCTCTCGAAAAGTAAAATTATGCTATACCATGAGTTGTTTTATAGGCTTTCCAGTTGTGCTTGAGATAAAGAAATGCGTTGAAATCCTCCTGTTGAAGAAATGGATTGGATGCCCGTTCAACGCCTATGGTTGATGTTGGCGCCACACCATAATCGTGCCCGGGATAGACCATAGTCTCTTCTGGTAACCGCATGAGTTTGTGATGCAACGATTCATACTCATCACGAGCCTGCTCATCGGTAACGGTGCCACCAACCTTACCCGTAAAGAGAGTATCGCCGGTAAAAAGAGCATTATCAATATGCAGGCACATTGAATCCGAGGTATGACCTGGTGTGTAGATAATGCACATATTGAACAATCCAAGCGGAAAAAGAGCTCCATCAATCACCTCAATACCGGTACGACTACACGTCGAGCCATAGAGTAGAGGCTCAAGAGCTGTCATCTGCTTGAAAGCCTCGTTGCCGTTGGTATGATCGCTATGACCATGGGTAGAAAAAAGATAACGAAGAACAAAACCATGGTCATGAGCAAACTTAACAATCATATCGGGATCAAATGAAGCGTCAATCACAAGAGCTTCGCGCGTTGGTTGACACGCAACCAAGTAACCAAAGTTTCGATCGCCACCCGTACGAAACTGCTTGACAATAATGCAAGAGTCCTCCATCATGCTGTTTTTTCAACATTCATAAGAAAAGCTTTGGCTGGAAAATCATTATCCACAACAATTGGATTCTTTTCAAGTTCAGCCATCATCGCCTCAGCTTTATCATCATCAAGGAGTGCAAAGCAAAGAGATGAATATGATGCTGGCATTTCATTGGTTGGCCACCACGCCTGCTGCTGTGAGCCTCGTTTTTCACAGTTACATCCTCTGATAGCAACATTGCTGAACATGTGCACTTCATACTTCTGAAAGAGAGCTCGTACTTTCGGGCGAGTCTCTTCATGTCCCATAATGGCAATAAATTTCATCAGCTATCCTCCTATAGAGTTATTTTGATTTCTTTTCGACCATATAATATACAAGTGGAACAACAACCAAAGTCAAAATCGTTGAAAGCACACCACCCCAGATGAGTGATATAGCAAGCCCCTGGAAAATCGGATCAAACAACATCACTATAGAACCAATCACCACTGCTCCAGATGTGAGAATAATTGGTCTGGTACGAACTGCTGCAGACTCAATAACCGCTTGCTTCAGCTCAACGCCCTCTTCTCTGCGAATCTGGATAAAGTCAATAAGCAGCACGGAGTTACGCACCATAATACCAGCAAGTGCAATCATACCAATCATGCTTGTGGCCGTAAAGAACGCGCCATGCAGCCAATGACCCGGAATAATACCTACAAGACTCAACGGAATGGCAATCATCATAATGAGCGGTGTCTTGAATGACTGGAACCAGCCAATAATCAAGAGGTAGATAATCACCAGAACAACAGCAAACGCAGTACCAAGATCTCTGAATACTTCAAAGGTAATCTGCCATTCACCATCCCACTTCATTGAGAGCTTCTCCTCCGCTTTTGGTCCAGAGGTATAAAGCGGACTGACACTGTAACCGCCTGGTGTTTTTAATTGCTGAATTTTTTTATCCATATCAAGCATGGCATACACGGGGCTCTCCGTTGCACCGGCAACATCCGCCGTTACATACACCACGCGACGTAGATCCTTATGATAAATACTCTTATCCTCAAGCTTCTCTTGAACGGTCACCAGCTCAGAGAGAGGAATCATCTCGCCAGCACGCAGACGTGTTGTAAGCGTACCCATGCCTTGCGACTGTACAAAAATGCCTGATAGGTTTGCCAGTGACGTTCTATCACTTTTTGGTAAACGAATCTGGATAGTTACAGGATCAAGCTCCTTTTCCGTATGTAATAACCCGACATCCATACCAGCAATTGACATTCGAAGGGTCTGTGCGATCTGTTCAGCGGAAACGCCACGGAATGCAGCACGCTCTTTATTAACCACCAGATTATACACGTTTTGATCATCCTCAACCATCCAATCCACATCAACCACGCCAGGTGTCTGCTCAAAAATGTTCTTCACCTGTTTCGCCAAAGCAATCTGCTCCTCTTGCGACGGACCGTAAATTTCAGCAACAAGCGTTGAGAGCACCGGCGGTCCTGGTGGAATCTCCACAATCTTTGCATTGCCTTGGTAACTGCGAGCAATTTGCTGCACACGAGCTCTCACTCGTTTAGCAATATCGTGGCTCTGCGCAGCACGCTCACCTTTGTGAATCAGATTTACCTGAATATCAGCCATATTCGCCTGCTGACGGAGGTAATAGTGGCGCACCAAACCATTGAAGTTAATCGGCGCATTGCTGCCAACATAATATTGGTAGCTGCTCACTTCCGGCACGGTTTTCAAATAACCGACAATCTCTTTTGCCACTTTTGCAGTCTGGTCAAGCGGCGTTCCTTCCGGCATGTCGATAATCACCTGAAACTCATTCTTGTTATCAAACGGAAGCATCTTCATCTGCACCGCCTTCATCGGCACAAGCGCAATTGCACCCGCAAGCAACAATCCTAC
>CAIQSY010000036.1 GCA_903874585.1 uncultured Chlorobiaceae bacterium
GATGAATGCGTGAGTGCTATTTACAGCAAGAGCTATCAATAAAAACGCTGCCGCAACAAAATGGAACAGATTGCAGCTTTACGGATAATCCTGCCGCGTTGGACGCACCACAAGATCGCTGATATGGACGTGTGGCGGCTGACTGACAATGCAGTAAAGAGCGTTTGCAACATCCTCCCCAAACAGCAATGGACCAAAACGATCATGAAAATTATCGACCAGCGTATCGCTGTAACCGGCAACTTCCTGAAAACCGCTGATCACAATGCCCGGCTCCACCAGAGAGACACGAACGCCTTTTGTACCAACTTCTCGACGCAGCCCTTCGGTCAGTGCATGCACCGCAAATTTGGTGGCGCCGTACACCGCGCTGAAGGGTGATATGTTCCGCCCAACCACTGAACCAACCACCACAATATCCGCCGCTGAGTGAGGAAAAGCAGTCTGCTGCATTGCCACCATCTGGCGTGCAGCCTTCTGCAATAAGGCGAGCGTGCCGGTAACGTTAATGGAGAGCACATCCTCAAACTGCGACAAATCAGCCTCGGTTACTGAACCGCCCAAACCGCGACCGGCATTCGCCACCACAATATCCGCCTGCCTGCCAAAACGCTCTTGCGCCATAGCAAAAAGCTTGTCGATCACCACATCGCTGGCGGCATCACCCTCAACACCGGCAAAAGCGTTCCCCAACTCTTTCTCAAGCGCCACAAGCTTTGCGCCATTGCGACCGTTGCCCACAACACCATATCCGGCAGCAACAAATTTCCGCGCCGTAGCCTCACCAATACCAGAAGTAGCACCCGTAACAATAGCTATACGACTATACGTTTCATTCATGATTGACATCAACTGTGTTTAAAATTGGTTCTCTGACGGTGTAAGGAAATAACTTCGAGTAATCAAAAAAATGTTCCCAACCTTACAATTTTACACCTATAAAAAAAGGTTTTTCGTGACCAACCCAAAAGATTTATGCAACGTTTCAGCTCTACCATTCAACAACATGATGCTATCCACACATAAAAGCAATCTCTGCACTGCGCAAAATATGGTCTGGCAATAACAAAATTGATGAGCGATTAACGGTTGACGTACGCAATGCTTTTTTATGGGAAAATGGAAAAAGCAGCCATAGCCGGCTCACTTTGCAACAATCATGAGAAGACGACAATTCATACCACCTTTTCAGCTTGTATGCGGCCTCAATCAACACTTCAGTAGAGAGGTTTTTCCTGAAAAAACTATCAGAATGATTTGAGTTTTTTTACCTCTTTGCGCCAGCAATGAAAAAGAATATGACCCGCATAACCGGCAAAATCAGAATTCAGAAACGTTCGAGCCTCGGCATCCAGAAGCAGATAATTGGCTGGAGTTAAAGAGCGAAGAGCTGTTTGGCTGTTGAACCACTTGGCGAGGTATTGCTTGACATGCGTATCAATGGGAAACGCATCAAAACGACCAAGCCCGAACAGCGCAATACAGTCGGCGATTTTGAAACCGATCCCGCTGTTCAAACAGAGCGTGTTGCGCAACTCGGCAAGCGGAATACTCGGATTGCGCAAAGCCTCAAGATCAATTCGTCCATCAGCCACGCCCTGAGCCACACGCACAATGTTCGCCGCCCTGATACGGTTGTTATTGGTACAGGCGCTGAGTTCAAGCGAATCGAGTGAAGCAATCCTTTCTGGAGCTGGAAATTTATAAAAGATAATCTCTTTACCAGAAAAGGTTACTGAGATTTTTTCACCATAAGTTTCAGTAATTTTTGACACTTGTTTTCTAATAAGATGCATACCAATACCCTGAGCACACATAAAAGATATTATAGTTTCAAAAGCATTTTGTCTTAAAATTTTTAACGATAAATAATCGCTTAAATTACTCCATAAATCACAATACTTTTGAGAAAAAGAGTCATTAAATAGAGTATTACTGTCAATATCAACTGAAAAATATTTTTTGATAAAGTCATCTATTAATAGACCATCAATAAATTTATGAGACGACATTACTTCAATAGTATAATCGGATAATTGCCTTACTATTATTACAGTATCACCAATTACTGAGCAATATAAATTATTACTATTAGCAACAATAGACCACAAAAAAGATTGACCGCTGAAGAGAGAATTTTTGATATCTATTTTCTCTTTTAC
>CAIQSY010000037.1 GCA_903874585.1 uncultured Chlorobiaceae bacterium
GTTCTTGCACTTGCGTATAACGATGTTGGCAGAAAGGCTGATGCAGAGCGTCTTATCGCCCTGCTTGCAGAAGAGCTGAAAGAGCCGGAGTTACTTAAAGCGTTTGAAAAAAAATAATGATTATGCAGAGCACGATTCATCCTACCGCAATTATTGGAGCGAGCGCCATTCTTGGAGAGGGCGTCAGCGTTGGTGCGTACGCTATTATTGAAGATGATGTTGAAATTGGGAACGGCACGAAAATCTGGCCACATGCGCACATTGCTTCTGGTGCGCGAATTGGTAATGATTGCAAAATCTACTCTGGCGCGGTGCTTGCTACCGAGCCGCAAGACCTGAAATTTGCGGGCGAAAAAACGTATCTCTATGTCGGCGATAGAACAGTGGTGCGCGAATGCGCTACACTCAATCGTGGCACTCAAGCGAGCGGCAAAACAGTGATTGGTTCCGATAATCTCTTTATGGCATATTCGCATGTCGGGCACGATTGTGTTATCGGCAACCATGTTGTTGTTGCTAATTGTGTTCCCTTTGGCGGACATTGTGTTGTGGGCGATTATGCAGTTATTGGCGGACTTGCCGCGGTGCATCAGTTTGTGCGCATTGGGCGATGCGCCATGCTTGCCGGACTTTCGCGAGTAACGCTTGATGTGCCGCCTTTTGTGACCGCGTCAGGCAGCGATGAATTTCGCTTTGAAGGATTAAATACTCTTGGTCTTAAACGACGTGATTTTACCTCAGAGAAGATTACGTTGATCAAAAATGCCTACCGGATTATTTTTCAATCAGGACTTATTCTCGCTAATGCGATTGAAAAGGTGAAAGCGGAGCTGCCTCCTGAACCCGAGATTCTTGAGATTCTTGACTTTTTCACCTCTGGCTCCCAAGGCAGAAAATTTATCAAATACAGGTAACACTCTATTATGGCTCAGTGGGCAATTGGTATCGATTTTGGTGGCACTGCTATTAAAGCAGCGGTGGTTGATGAGGCGAAAGGTATTCTGCTGGACAGGCGCGTTTTTACCGATACAGCATCGGGCGTTACTGGTATGATTGCGCAGCTTGCATCCATTATTGCAGAACTTTATCGCCATGCACTTCATTCGCTTGATGCGCAAGATTTTGCTGGTGCAGGCGTAGGTGCGCCAGGAGCGGTTGACTCCGTCAAAGGCTTGTTGAGTTATCCGCCAAATCTTCCCGGCTGGGAGGTGGTGGCTTTGCGAGACGAATTACAGCAATACGTGATGGAGCGTGATGGGTTGTCGATTCCTGTGTTTATCGACAACGATGCCAATGTTGCTGCTTATGGTGAGGCGCGTTATGGCGCTGGAAAAGCGTTTAACGACTTTATTATGGTGACGCTTGGAACAGGTGTTGGTGGTGGAATTGTGCTGAATCGCAAGCTTTATCGCGGAGGGCATGGAACTGCCGGAGAGGTCGGGTTTATGATTCTTGATTTTGAGGGAGAGGGCGTTCATGCCGGTATTCGCGGAACGCTTGAGAGCTTTATTGGTAAAAAAGGGATTTTGTCGATGGCACGCCGTATGATTAATGAGAGTGAGGTCGCCTCCTCCGTTGGGCAATTGTGCGGAGATGATTATGCAAAACTCTCTCCACGCCACATTGAGCAGGCGGCGCTTGAGGGCGATGCTGTTTGCCTTGCTGTGTGGAATCGTGTTGGTTCTATTCTTGGCGTTGGACTTGCTAATGTTGCGGTGCTGATGGATATCCGAAAATTTGTGATTGGTGGCGGTATTTCGGCGGCTGGCGATCTCATTTTTGTGCCTGCACGTGAGCAGCTTAAGCGCTCGATGTTGCCGCCCATGCACGATGGTCTTGAACTGGTGCCCGCGCTTCTAGGCAATAAAGCCGGAATGTATGGCGCGGCGGCGTTGTGCTTTGGCTAACAACAACAGCAGGTGTTCTATGCGAGAGCAGCTTCTTCATCTTCTTTTTCCCCATGTGTGCTTAGTGTGCAACAAGCTTCTTCTGCCTGAAGAGGAGCAGTGCTGCCAAGTCTGCCTTGACGAGTTTGATCCATTTTCGACCGTAGCACAGGCGGAGCGTGAGGTGCGCAGCACCATTTTTGCCCATTTCGGTGAGCACTTTCCCTTTGAGCATGCGTGGTGCCGTTACCAGTTCCATAAGCAAAGTCCATTGCAGCAGGTGTTGCACTCCATGAAATATGAAGGATTGTTTACGCTGGGCACCATGTTTGGCCGCCAATTTGGCAGGTGGATGCTTGCGGATGGCATCGATGTCAGTGCCATTGACTGCATTGTTCCTATTCCGCTTCACCGCTTGAAAAAAATCGAACGCACTTACAATCAATCCGAAAAAATTGCTGAAGGTCTTTCGCAATCGCTGAAAAAGCCAGTGCATTCATCACTTCTGGAACGAAAACGCTTTACCGTTTCGCAAACCGGTCTTTCGGCGGCAGAGCGGGCTGAGAATGCTGCTGGCGCGTTTCAGGCAACCAACGGTGTGCGTCATCAGCACGTGTTGCTGGTTGATGATGTGGTGACCACCGGAGCAACTATGGCGGCGGCGGCTGAGGCGCTCCGCAAGGGCGGCGCCAAAAGCGTTTCACTTGCGGCAATTGCGTTAGCCGCAAAGGAGTAAATCTTATGGAACTCTTTTATACAGCAGCGGAACAGGTGGATCTCAAAGCGCGAATTCTTGAGATTGATGGTGATGAATTTCACCATATAGTGCGGGTATTACGCAAAAAAGCGGGCGACGAGATTCTGGTGACCGATGGTTGTGGCTTCCGTTATGAGGTGACGATTACCGATGTCGGCAAAAAAGCGTTACGTGGCGCAATTCTCTCCCACATTCATTGCGAGCCGCCAGCAACAGAGGTGACGGTTGCAATTTCGCTGCTTAAAGCGCCACAGCGGTTCGACTTTTTTCTGGAAAAAGCTACTGAACTTGGCGTTTCCACAATCATCCCCATGATAACGGCACGCACCATCTCACAGCCATCGAGTGAAAAAGTGCAGGGTAAACTGATTCGCTGGAACACCATCACCCTCTCTGCGGCGCGGCAGTCGAAACGCCTTTACCTTCCAGCACTTCGTGAGCCGCTTCCGTTCAGCAAAGTGCTGGCGCTTCAGGGTTATGATATCAAGTTGATGCCTTATGAAGGCTCAGCGTTGCCGCCAATGGCGCAATGTACCGGCAGAAAAGTGCTATTTCTTGTTGGTGGCGAGGGCGGATTTACCGCCGCTGAGGTGCAGGCTGCTGAAGCATCAGGTTTTTCACCGCTATCATTTGGCAACACCATTCTCCGAGCTGAAACCGCCGGTATTTTTGCCATTGCCTATGTGCGTTCGCAACTGCTCAACGCGGAATCGTCAGCATGGCTTTAGATTTTTTTTGAGGTTAACCAACCGTGATTATGACAAGCATTAAAGCAAATCAGGTTATTCTCATCCTGCTGCTCCTCTTTATTTCGGCAATTTTTTTTGCCATGATCCGCTATTTCATTCTGGCGATTTTTCTTGCGGCACTTTTTGCTGCGCTGCTCATGCCGATATTTACCCGCATTGAACGCTGGAGCCGTGGGCGAAAAAGCATCAGTGCGGTACTGACCGTGCTCACCATGCTGTTGATTGTGGTGCTGCCTTTCGCGATATTGCTTGGGGTTGTGGCAAAACAGGCGATCCGTATCAGCAAGCTTGCCATGCCGTGGGTGCAGCAGCAGATTTTAGAGACAGCCACTGTAGATCAGCAACTGCGTGCGCTGCCGTTTTATGCTGATATCGAGCTCTATCGGGATGAAATTTTGCAGAAAGCAGGAGAGCTTGCTGGCACAACCGGCGCCATGCTCTTCACCTCAATCTCATCATTGACCTACTCAGCAGTGAACGATATCTTTCTCCTCTTCATTTTTCTTTATACCATCTTCTTTTTTTTGCGCGATGGTCGAGAGTTGCTGGATAAGATTCTCTCCCTGCTGCCACTGACCTACACTGATCAGAATCGGTTGCTTGATAAATTTCTCTCCGTTACTCGCGCAACAATAAAAGGAACTCTTGTCGTAGGGATTGTGCAGGGTTCACTTGCCGGCTTTGCGCTCCATGTTGCCGGTATCGATAGCGCTCTCTTCTGGGCAACGGTGATGACGCTCCTCTCGGTAGTGCCAATACTTGGTACTGCGCTGGTCTGGATTCCTGCAGTGCTCTATCTGGTGGCGGCCGGACATTATCCCCAGGCGATAGGCCTCTTGCTTTTTTGCAGCATTGTGGTCGGGCAGATTGATAACATCATTCGCCCAATTCTGGTCGGGCGCGATACGCAGATGCACGAACTGCTCATTTTTTTTGGAACGCTTGGCGGCATTGGGATGTTTGGCGTTTTCGGTTTTATCGTTGGACCAATAGTTGCCGCTCTTTTTTTGACGATATGGGAGATGTATGGTGAGAGCTTCAAAGAGTATCTCTCGCATCTTAAAAGCGATATACCGTCCAATAACGGCTGATCCTTTGCCGATGTTGTGGCTCAGCAATCCAGCACCTTTCAGCCTTACTGCGACATCTGACTCCTGATCTCCGAAATACTATCAATCATTAACAAAAAAAGCGACCTTGTGATCGCTTTTTTTGTTCTCTTTTTATGCTTTGATGGATAATCAGTTTGCGCGTACAACCTCTTCAGCCGAAAAGAAAAATGCAGCTTCAATAGCGGCATTTTCTACAGAGTCAGAGCCGTGGATGATGTTTTCGCCTTTGCTGTCCGCATAGAGTTTGCGGACGGTGCCGGCAGCAGCTTCGGCAGGATCGGTGGCGCCAATGACGGTACGGAAGTCGGCAACAGCATTATCCTTCTCAAGAATCATTGGAACGCATGGTCCTGAAGACATGAACTCAACCAGTTCACCATAAAATGGGCGCTCGCGGTGAACGGCATAAAATTCGCCAGCGGTCTCTTGCGTGAGGCGGGTTTTCTTCATGGCAAC
>CAIQSY010000038.1 GCA_903874585.1 uncultured Chlorobiaceae bacterium
GTGAATTGTGGAATTGTAGAGACAACGCATGCGTTGTCTCTACAACATGGGTGACGGAATTTTTTGCGTAGGGGCGTATCGCCATACGCCCGTTCTTGTTTTGAACACGATTCACAGTATTGGAATTATTGTGTTGTAGGGGCGGTTCGTCTTTGAGCCGTAATTCTCTCGATTAAGTTGATTTCTTGATTGTTTCCTCTTAATCCTGAAAATCCCGTTCAAGCCAATCGCTTAGAATGACTTCATTTGTCGTTGACCCTGCCCGCCAAACCCGCGTCCACCTCTCATTGCGGGATTGTACTGCTCCCACACCCAATCGGCGACAGTCTGTAACTCTTTTTCGGAAATTGCTATAGGTGGCATGAGACCAAACCTGCTGACAGCATTTTGATCAATAGCTTTATTCTTGCTTGGTGCTTTCAAGAATGCCGCAATGTGCTTGACACCATCCTGCTTAGCTGGGAATGCCTGGCGATAGCGTGTTGCTAACGGAACAATCGGTGGTGCTGCTTTTGGTGGCGGATTAACGGAGTGGCAGACACTGCAATTTTTATCGAAAATTGCCTGACCGTTGACGTTGCTTGTTGCTGCGTATGCCGATGGAATGAGCAAAAATCCCATACTGATCGTCAATAAGAGCTTTTTCATGGTTTCAGTGATTATGTGGTTTACAAATCTCCCTTTCCATATTTTTGACGTTAAAAGTCGCCAAACCATTCACCCTTCATGGTAAACAGTTACGGCTCATGACTGATGCGGATGATTAAATGCGTCGAAGGCTGCTCATTTGAATCGTGCATCCAGCGCGATAAAGCTGTTGGACATCCAGAAGAGCATGATCGGCGCCAAATGGCGTTTCAAGCAGATCGTGTTGCAGATAGCGATAGGTATCGAGTCCGCAGGCGGATGGTGTCGCCGCTGTGGCCGCAGCCATGACGGCGTAAAAGCTCAAGCTTATGCCGCTTTCAAAAGCCGAACTGAAGATTGCCTTAAGATGATGATCGTACGCATATCGGGCAAAGTACATGGCTTTTGAGATGCCGCCGATGCGGTTTGGTTTGAGAATCAGCGCTGCAAGTGCTTCTTGTGGAATGCTCTTCAGCAGCTCAGGTTCTTGCCAAAGCGTTTCATCAAGTGCTGAACAAATGCTGGTTGCCGCGTAAAAATCGCCAATGTGTGCAGCCTGCCGCAACGGCTCTTCAATATACGCGATACTTCCCATAGGCAGTTTTTTTGCAAACGCTACAGCTTCGTCAAGCGAGAGTGATTGATTGGCGTCAAGTCGCAGCTCAATGCTGTTGCCAAACGTGTTGTGCAACGCGGTGATGCTTGCAATTGCACCGGCAGTGTTGCACGCATTGACTTTAAGCTTGAAGGTACGGTAACCCATCGCAAAATAAGCATCTGCCCGTTCCAGCACCATTGGTGTATCACCAAAAAGCAAAGCATTGACTGGAACGTGTGTGGCAAGATTGTGATGTTCTGAAAATGGTACTATGCCGGATGTTGCCGCATCAAGGTTAAGCAATGCCATTTCGATACCGGTTCGTACCGATGGAGCAAGTGACTCTGGCAAATGCTCAAACAGCATTGTGCTTTTTTGAGAAAGCAGTGCGTTCATCTGCGCTTCGGCTTCTTGCAGCGTTTCATCATGCAAGCCCGGAAGCGGCGCAATTTCACCATAACCACTATGCTGCCCATCCTCACTTTTCAGCACAATAATGATTCCTTCCCTCTCATCAAGCAGTTGCCCTTTAACAGGCATCGGTTCAGTGAAAGGGATGGCATAGCGATAGAGCTCAACGGGTAATGCGCGTGAAGCGGAGGAGACGTTCAAGGTCTTTTTGGAAATTTATTGAAGTTTGGCTTCCGTTTTTCAACAAAAGCATTTCTCCCCTCCTGACCCTCTTCGCTCATGTAATAGAGCATGGTAGCATTGCCGGCAAGCTCCTGCAAACCAGCTTGACCGTCACAGTCGGCGTTGAGGGCAGCTTTCAGGCAGCGAATGGCAAGCGGCGAATTTGCAAGAATTTCGCGACACCACTGTACCGTCTCCTCCTCAAGGCGCTCATAGGGTACAACGGTATTCACCAAGCCCATTGCCAGCGCCTGTTCTGCATTGTACTGGCGGCATAGATACCAGATTTCGCGCGCTTTTTTCTGCCCGACAAGGCGTGCCATATAGCTTGCGCCCCAACCACCATCAAAGGATCCGACTTTCGGACCTGTTTGACCAAACATGGCATTATCGGCGGCAATGGTGATGTCGCAGAGCATGTGCAGCACGTGACCGCCACCAATGGCATAACCGGCAACCATAGCAATAACTGGCTTCGGGCAGGTGCGAATATCGCGCTGGAAGTCAAGAACATTCAAACGGTTAACTCCTTTGCCGTCAGCATAACCGGCGTTACCCCTGATTTTCTGATCGCCGCCGGAACAGAACGCCTTCTCGCCCTCCCCCGTAAGAATAATAACGCCGATAGTCTCATCATTTCGGGCATCCGATAACGCCTTAATCATCTCCTCGACAGTTTGAGGACGAAAAGCGTTTCTTACCTCTGGGCGATTGATGGTTATTTTGGCAATACCTTCCGCTTTATGGTAAAGGATATCAGTAAATTCACCTGCTGGAATCCAGTTCACTTGGCTCATAGTTTCGTTTGTTCTTGCTTGTTGAAAAAAAATCGCAACCGATCGAGAAATAACTCCCTGTTTTCAAGATGCAGCGTATGACCGCAATGCGGGAAAATTTCCAGATCAGAAGCAGGTGTTAACTTAACCATTTGGTGCCCAATCTCAACGTAACGCTCATCTTTTTCACCCACAAAAAAGCTTATCGGCACGCTGTTCTGAGCAAGATTATCCCAAAACGATGGTTGCAATCCCGTTCCCAGAAGTCGCAGTGCCAGCGCAAGATTTGCAGGATCGTTGATTGTTCGTTCACGCTCAACCTCTTTAAATATAGGATGATGTTTCAGCGTCGAAAAGAGCGGTTGGTCGTACCAAGCCTCAAGAAAACCGGCAAAGTTCCGTTCAATTTTACGAGCAACTTTTTCGTCATGCTCCTGCCTGTCGATTCGCTCTTTCTCGGTTTTGAGTCCAGGTGAAGCGGAGATAATAATCGCTTTGCTGAAGAGATCGGGATGACGAAGCAGCAGCGCCAGCGCAATGCGCCCACCCATCGAATAGCCGACAAGTGAACATGGTGGCAATACACTCTCGCGTAACAAATCGGCAAGCGCATCAAGCGTGGCAACAAAAAAACTCTCTGCCGACATAGCAGATTCCAGCAGATTCGCACTGCCATGCCCGGGCAAATCAATCATCACGCAACAATAATCGTTTTGTAAATCGCGCGTTATTGGCAACCAGTCGCTACCCGAACCGAGAAAGCCGTGAAGAAACACAATGCGCGGCAGTACTGGATCACCGATTGTCGCAATATTGAAGGGAATGCCATTGATGATGGTCGGCATAGTTCTTTTGTGACTTGATGTTTTTGATGTTTTTTGAATAACTTGTTGGCAAATTTACTACTTTTTTGTTTATCTGTCTATCATTATGAAACTCCAACCGCAGTACAAGGTCGCAATCTTTGGTTCCGCAAGAATTCACGAAGGCGAAGAGCTCTATCGTGATGTTTTTACTATAGCAAAAGGGTTGGCTGAAGCGGGATTTGATGTTATCACGGGCGGTGGTCCCGGGTTGATGCAGGCGGCAAATGCTGGTTCACAAAGTGCTGATTCGCCGGCAAATTCGATTGGTTTGAATATTCGGTTGCCGAAGGAGCAGGATGCGAACGAATTTCTCGATATCAAACAGGAGTTTTACAGTTTCAGCAGTCGTCTCGATACCTTTATGACCTTATCGGATGCGGTTATTGTTGCGCCTGGCGGCATTGGCACTCTGCTCGAACTCTTTTACACATGGCAACTGGTGCAGGTTGAAAATATCTGCGAAACCCCGATTATTCTCTTTGGGAGTATCTGGACAAATCTTTTGAAATGGCTGGAGCAGGAGGTGATGGCAAAGCAACTGTTCGATAAAGCTGAAATGCGGATGCTCTTTCATGTTATTGAGCCAGACGACGTGGTTGAGCTGATCAAAAAAATCCATGATGATCGGCTTGAAGAGGGTAACGTCTGCACAAATTTTATGAAATACCGACAGATTCTTGATGCTGCAAAAGGCGCATCTCAATCACCTTTTTCGTCATGTCGTGAATGAATGTATTAAGGTGAGATAATAGCCAAAGAGAGCATTGACCATGTTTTGAGAAATATGATGCTCAAAACATGGTCAATGTCTGCACACTCTATTTTTTGGCAACGTAAAGAATTGAAGTTTCAAACGTCATGGGAAAATACTCAGCGCTTTTAAAGCCATTGCGCTTTAAAACAGCGGTAAATGCTTCTGCCTGTGGGAATTGCTCAACTGAGTTCGGCAGATAATCGTAAGCAAACGATGATTTGCTGAACAATGCGGCAATTTTTGGCAACACCTTTTTGAAGTAAATGAGATAGAGCGATTTCATGGTGCTGTTGCGCGGAATCATGGGTTCAATAATAAACGCATGACCACCCGGTTTTAGAACGCGATGAAACTCTTTCATGCCCTGATCCAGATTTTCAAAATTGCGTACCCCAAACCCGGCGCTTACAATTTCGAAACTCCCATTGCTGAAGGGCAGCTTCTCTGCATATCCTTCATGAAAAGTGATGTGCGGATATTTTTTGCGCGCAATCACAAGCATTTCTGGCGACAAATCCAGAGCGGTAACTGTTGCTCCAGCAATTTTTGCCATTGAAGCCGCCAAGTCACCGGTGCCTGTAGCAACATCAAGAATCTTAGGCGCATTGTTTGTGCCAAGCAGTCTTTTTGCTTTACTGGTCGCTTTTGCCCGCCAGTAATTATCAATACCGAGGCTGAGCAGATGGTTGAGGAAATCGTAGGTCGGCGCTACTTCATCAAACATGGAACGAATCGAGCCTCGCGACTTCGTGCGGAGCAGAGATTTGGCACTCTCTTTGACCGGCTTTACCGATGGTTTAGTGTTGTTTGCCATACACGTCGTCTGGGTTAAACATCAACGTATCACAAATCTCCATTGAAAGATCCTCAGTAGCTTTACGGTAGAAGCAAGAGTGGTAGCCAACGTGGCACGCTCCACCAATCTGCGAGACTTTTAAGAGCAAGGTATCGCCATCGCAATCAATCAGAATATCGTGCACGGACTGCATGTTCCCTGATGATTCGCCTTTCAGCCAGAGCTTGTTACGGCTGCGACTCCAGTAACACGCTTTCTTTTTTTCGAGCGTCATTTGCAAGCTTTCGCGGTTCATCCATGCCATCATCAGCACTTTGCCACTCTCATAATCCTGTACAATTGCTGGTACAAGCCCTTTTTCATCAAACTTTACCGTTTCAAGAAAGTTTTTATTGGTATCGTGAGTATCACCCATGAACAGTGTCGGTTAAATGTTATTTCATGCACGTTTGCCACTGGAACAGGCGGGCAGAAAACGAAAAATGTTTTTGAATATTGATAAAATTATGGAAAAACCAAGCTTGCAATAGATAAAAAGTTCAAAACATGTAACTTCCAAAAGCTGAATCATTACAACTAATCTTTCCTATGAAGTCCCTCCAGAAGTTTCTTCCCAAATATTCCATTGCACTTGCGGTTCTTTTTGCAGCAACCGTTGTCTTTCTCTTAACGAGAGGTAACAGCGTCGATGCTGAGGTTGTAACGGTTAAACCTGCTGAACTTGTTCAAGCCGTTTACGCTACAGGCTTTGTGGAGGCTGATGCTGTTGCCAATTTGAATGCTGAATCGTCAGGTACGGTAAGTTATGTTGGCGCGCTTGAGGGTGAAAAGGTGACGGCTGGTCAAACCATTGTGCAGTTCGACAGCCAGCAGCCGCTGCTTGCTGTGCGGGAAGCAAAATCGGCATTGAGTGAGCAGCAGGCGCTTGTTCGCGATAGCCGGCGACGTGCGGAACGCAAAAAAAACCTGTTTAGCGAAGGCGCTATTTCACGTCAGGAGCTTGATGATGCACAAAAAAGCAGCATTCAGTCCGAAGAGTTATTGCAGCAACGCATACTGCAAGTAAAAATGCGGGAGGATGATCTAAAAAAATTAACGGTGACGGCGCCATTTTTCGGAATTCTGACGTTGCAGAGCGTTAAAAAGGGTGATTATGTTACCGCAAATACGCTTGTAGCGCGAGTTGTTGATCCTTCACAATTTATTATAAGCGTTGAGGTTGACGAACTTGATGTTCCAAAAATGCGTAACGGGCAATCGGCGACGGTAGCGTTTGACGCTTATCCCGATAAACGTTTTTCTGCCATAGTGAGCCGCATTGTTCCACAGACTGACCGTGTAACAAAAACCTCCAAAATTTATTTACGACTTACACAAGCACCAACCAATATTCAGGCAGGCATGACTGCTACGGCAAACATTATTTATAACGTTAAACCAAATGCTCTTCTGGTGAAAAAAAGCTCCCTCGTTGAAGAGGATCGCAAAAGTTATGTCTGGAAAATTGAGCGTGGTACGTTGAAAAAGCAGCCTGTACAAACCGGCGAAAGCGATATCGCCTTTGTTGAAATTGTGCAAGGTCTTAAAAATGGCGACACTATTGCCCTCGCCCCAGAAAAAAGTTTTCGTGAAGGGTTTGAGGTCAACAGAGTGAACAAAGTTACCGCCAAACAACCGTAATCCGCCTGAACGATTACACGACGATTACACGAAACTGGTAACTATCTATTGCTCAAGAGATGATCTGTGACAATCCAACGTTTTCTTACTCCCGTTTCTATCCATTCGCCTATGTTCGCCTTTCTTCACGCAGCCGATATCCATCTCGACAGCCCGCTTCGTGGGCTTGAGGAGTACCCCGATGCGCCGCTTGAACAAATTCGTTTAGCGGCACGCCGCGCGTTTAACAATCTTGTTCAGTTGGCTCTTGATGAACAGGTTGCCTTTGTGCTGCTGGCGGGCGATCTCTACGATGGTGATTGGAAAGATTATAACACGGGTCTCTATTTTATAAGCTGCATGGGGCGCTTGCGCAAAGCGGGCATTCCGGTCATCATGGTTTCCGGCAACCACGATGCTATAAGTGAAATTAGCCGTTCGCTCAAACTCCCCGATAATGTCACCCTCTTTTCACATCGCAAAGCAGAAACCTATCGGCTTGAAAAATATAATGTTGCGATTCATGGTCAAAGTTTTGCATCACGCGCAGTTACCGATGATCTCGTAAAAAACTATCCGCAGGGCGATCCCGCACTCTTTACTATCGGCTTGCTGCACACCAGTCTGAATGGACGACCAGGCCACGAGCCTTACGCCCCCACAACGCTCGATGCGCTCCGCTCAAAAGGCTACCACTACTGGGCGCTTGGCCA
>CAIQSY010000039.1 GCA_903874585.1 uncultured Chlorobiaceae bacterium
ACAACCGAACTTTTTCGCGTGCACATAAAAAAACCGGCAGCCACACACGACTGCCGGTACGCTGGTAGAGCTTGTACAGTTAAAACGGAGATACTTTAAAAGCCATACCTCACACCAGCCAACAAGTTACTGCCTGCAACGTTTAAATCGACTGAACCAGTGGCAGCGTTGTTAACCGTATAGTTTGCAGCGTTAAAATAACGGTAGCCAAAATCAACAGTAATCCGCTCTGAGGCTTGAATGCCAACGCCTGTACCAATTTGCCATGCGAATCCTGTTGTTGCATCAACATCTGTTGGCTTAACGCTCATAAGGCCAATACCAGCCATCAGATATGGTGAAACTTTAGAGTTTTTTATTGAAAAATCGCGATAGCCATTTGCCATGAACGAGAGTAAAAATACTGTCAACAGTAACCTTTAGAGCACTGTTCTCATAAAAAACAGAAAATGGAAACCGCCTCACTAATGCCCGGCGATACTGCTCATGAATTACAGGGTAAAGATCCGACATTCGACAAATTGTCTGAATACAAGCATCGACACAACCGAGAAACTCTTCCCCCAAACCAGAACGGCAATCCTCATACCACCAGTAAGCCTCATCAACATCCTGTTGTGCTTCTGGCACAATGATCAAATCAGCGAACATAATGGCTTCACACCTTTTGTTTTACTTCAGCCCACGAAAGACCTGATGCTGGATTTTTCATAAAGTCAGCCTTTCGGCAACCTAATTCCTCTTTTTGCCACTCATATAACGGAACCTCTGATGGTATAGCCGCCAGATCGTCCCAGAGCTCCTCTACCAGTTGAAGTTTTTCTAGCGAAGTCAGATCAAAGACGCAAATAGTCTGTGTATTCATTATTATCTCCGCAGTTTCTATATGCTTCTATTTTCCAACGCCCAACACTCAACAAAATAATCTCAACAATAGAGAGTACAGAGTAAGCTGAATCAAATACCGCGCTGGATTTCTCTCGCTTCTTGAGTATTTTGATGCGAACAGAAACCCGATGAACCCCATCAACGCCATGAAACTGAAAATTGCCTCGTTCGACTTTACCTGCTGCGAAGGGTGCCAGTTGCAACTTGCCAATCGGGAGTCACATCTGATTGACTTTTTCGAACTGCTTGATGTGCGCAATTTCAGGGAGATTTCATCAGAGCGGCACGACGATTACGATATTGCCCTCATCGAGGGAAGTATCAGCCGTCGGGACGAAGTGGAGCGGCTGCTGAAGATACGGCAGCAGGCTAAAGTGCTGGTAGCGTTCGGCACTTGCGCCTGTTTTGGCGGCATCAACAGCCTGAAAAACCGATTCCCGCTGGATAAAATAGTCAGAGATGTTTATGGCGATATGGCGGTTGAAACTCTGCCGATACGCAAAATCAGCGATCTGGTAAAGGTTGATCTCTCCATTCCCGGTTGTCCAGTTTCAAAAGAGGAGGTTGAACGGATTATTGTGAGCTTAGCCACCGGTTCGCAGGTAACGCTTCCGAAATATCCGGTGTGTGTGGAGTGCAAGCAGCAGCTCAACACCTGCCTGTTTGAGCTTGGTGAAATTTGCTTAGGCCCAATCACCCGAGCGGGATGCAATGCAGTGTGCCCTGCCGGAAAAACCGCCTGCCTCGGCTGCCGCGGTCCAGCGGAGGAGATCAACATGCCAGCATTTCTCGAACTGGTTCAAGAGAGAGGATTAAACCCGCGCGACTTGCAGGACAAACTTGCTTTTTATAACGCCTTTGAACCACTCGCTACCGATGAAACGTAAATCCTCACTCGATGTCCATAACCTTACTCACGCTAAAGATAACTCGCTACCACTGAAACGTGAATACTCACTCGATATTCATCACCTTACCCGCGTTGAAGGGCATGGCAACATTCACATTACCGTGCGGAATGGCAAGCTGCTCGATGCGCGTTGGGCAATTGTCGAAACACCCCGCTTTTTTGAGGCAATGCTGCAAGGAATGAGCGCTGAACAAGTGCCGTTTTTGACGTCGCGAATTTGTGGAATTTGCTCCATCAGCCATTCACTTGCAAGCATTCGGGCGCTTGAGCGCGCAATGGCGATTGTGCCGCCACCAGCAGCCGAAAAGATTCGCCTGCTCGCCATGCACGGTGAAACATTGCAAAGCCACGCGCTGCACCTCTTTTTCCTGATTGCTCCAGATTTTGCAGGCACGACAAGCGTGCTGCCGCTGATTCAGTCGCATCCTGAAGTGGTGCGTGCCGGACTTCAGCTCAAAGAACTTGGCAACGAAATCAGCACGGTAACAACCGGACGCTGCACCCATCCGGTCAGCCTTGTGGTTGGCGGCGTCAGTAAAGCGCCCGACAAGCAGCGTCTCTTACAGATAAAAAAGATGATTCAGGAGAGAAAACCAGCGCTTGAGCGCGCCTGCACCTTTTTCCAATCTCTCACTATTCCCGATTTTGTGCGTGAAACCGAATTTATTTCGCTCTCAAACGGCACAACCTACCCCGCAATTGGCGGGCAACTTGTATCAACAGATGGCGTGATCAAGGATGAAAACGAGTATCTCCAGATGACGAATGAGTACACTGCAGAAGGGTCAACCTCAAAATTCACCCGTCTCAGCCGTAGCTCCTCAGCCGCAGGTGCGTTAGCTCGGTTCAACAATAACCACCATCTGCTGCACCCGAAAGCTCAGGAAATGGCAAACCGTTTGGCACTGAAGCCCATCTGCCACAATCCGTTTATGAACAACATTGCGCAGTTTGTTGAGTGCGTTCACATTTTAGAGGATGCTGAAGAGCTGATTAACGCGTTGCTCGATATGGAGTTATCGGAGATACGAACGCATTACACGCCACAAGCTGGTGTGGCAACCGGAGCGGTTGAAGCGCCTCGCGGCATTCTCTATCACCATTTTGAAACGAATAATGAAGGGCGAATTGTGAAAGCTGACTGCATCATCCCGACCACGCAAAATAACGCCAACATTCATCTCGACGTTCAAGCAATTGCAGAGCAGGCGCTCAACGAGGAAAAGAGCGATGAGGAGATAACAAAACTGTGTGAAATGGTGGTGCGATCGTACGATCCATGTATTTCCTGCTCAGTGCATTGAGTATGCAGGGAAACAAGGCTGCTTCCCTGCACACAAAACTCGGAAAAACTCAGAGAATCTCCATCAGCTCAATCTCAAACGTGAGCTGTTGACCGGCAAGCGGGTGATTGGCATCAAGCGTTACCACTGTATCCGTTATATCCACAACCATCACAATAGCCTGGTTGCCATCCTGAAGCCCAACCTGAAGCTGCTGACCAATTTCAAGCTCCATATCAGCGGGAAACCGCTCACGGTCAACCTCTGTTACCAAATCCGTGCTGTGCTCGCCATAGGCTTCGTTCGCAGGAATCACCGTCACTTTTTTATCACCGATCGACATATCCATCACGGCAGTATCAAAACCAGCAATAACTTGCCCACCGCCAACCGTAAATTTAAGCGGTTCGCGCTCTGCCGATGAGTCGAACATTGTACCATCATCAAGGGTGCCGGTGTAATGAACTTTTACCGTATCCCCATTTTTTACCTGCGCCATACACTCC
>CAIQSY010000040.1 GCA_903874585.1 uncultured Chlorobiaceae bacterium
AAGCTCTGCACCGCTTTGGAGAGAAACTCCTGCGAAAAGCCAATTTCATCAGCCATCTCTTTAACGGTAACAACGCGACCGTGACCTTTGGTTGCCATGTAGGTAACGGCGTGCAATCCATATTCAAATTTTCGAGAAACCTGGAGCATAGCGGGAGAAGAGAATACCAGTGATAAAAATCGGATAAATTTAACCCTATTATCCATATTACCCAATATCTTTTATATTCATTAAACGCATGTTCGCATATTACAACACGCTTGTGATGACTTGATATCGCTCGACGCTCTTTTCAATTTTTTGTAATCGGTTACTGATTTTTGACCACTATGAGCAACACCGTAAAAGATCAATATTTTATATGGCAATTATCGCCAACTCTTGAAGCGAAAATAAGATATCAGGAGTATGGTGAGGAGCGACCGAAGAAAACGCCACTGCTCTTTCTCCACGGTTACGGCGGCATGATTGAGCATTGGGATTTGAATATTCCTGAGTTTGCACGCCAGCATAAAATTTATGCAATGGATTTAATCGGGTTCGGCAAATCGCAAAAGCCTGATGTACGTTACAGCCTGGAACTTTTTGCTGCACAAATTGAGACTTTTCTTCTCCTGAAAAAACTTGATTCGGTTATTGTTGTCGGTCACTCGATGGGTGCGGCAAGTGCGCTCTACTTTGCGCATCACCATCCACGCAACATTAAGGCACTTATTCTTGCGAATCCGTCAGGTCTTTTTGGCGATACCATGGATGGTATGGCGAGCGTTTTCTTTGGACTTGTCGCTTCACCGCTGATTGGCGATGTGCTCTTTACCGCTTTTGCAAATCCCATGGGTGTCAGCCAAAGCCTTACGCCAACGTACTTTAATCAGCAGAAGGTTGACGCCAAGTTGATCAACCAGTTTACCGCTCCTTTGCAGGATCGTGGTGCACAATTCTCCTACATGTCGCCCTCAAAACGTCCACTCGATTTCAGGCTCGATCACCTTGCAAAACCGTGCAATTACAAAGGACCGACCTTCCTCGTCTGGGGGGCGGAGGATATGGCGCTTCCGCCGCATAAAATCATACCTGAATTTCAGGAGCTGGTGCCACATGCTGGCGCGTTTATCATCCCAAAAGCATCGCACTGCATCCACCACGATGCTCACGAAGCGTTCAATAAACGGCTGGCGATTATTCTCAATCAGCTTGAGACGGTGGAGTAACGAATGGATTCTGGGTTGAGAGTGCTTTCAGCCCAAGCTGGAAGGTGATGCCTTGAAAAACACCGGAAGGCACCAATTGCAATCCCATTTTCCAGCAATGGAGATCGTGATAGAGCTGCACCATGGGGAAAACCATGGTGTTGCGCTCAAGATCGTACCCTGTTGTTATGCCGCTTTGCCAGTTTTTTGAGAGCGCCACTTTTGCCGCAACATTGAGAAGTTTGTCGGAGGTTGGTGCCAGCGGATTGATGTTATCGGTTTGCATGAAAAGGGAGAGCATCATCTGCCAGTCGCTCGCAAGAAATGGATTGAGATAGAGCGACTGCTCAGCATAGGAGGCAAAGGGCGACGCAAAGACTGAAGCATAAGAGGCTACAGAACCGCTCTGCCTGCTCCCCTGCATACTCACGCTCATGTTCATAAACCCTTTGACAAAACGTAACGGCGGCTTGCCATCGTCACGGTTGGTGCGGTTCACCCTTGCGCCGGTTGCGGAATCGTAGCTGTAGAGATCGTACATGGCGCCGCCGCTGAAGAGCACGTTTGGCGCCACCACGTTGCTGGAGGCAACAATGCTTAACGGTGCCAGCGGGCACGCCTCGGCAGCGCTGTTATAGGAGGTTGATGCCGTTAGGGAAAGCAACTGTGCCGTATAATCGCCAGTGGAACCATCACCATTTTCGGGCGTTGATGAACCGTTGAATTTGCCATGAAACAGATTTTTCAAGGTTAACCCAACAGTGCGTTGCCCGTCAGGAAGTCCGGTGAAGCGTGCAGCTTCAAAGCCGCTGAATGGCGTTGCGGTTGGCCAATCATAGACACTGCTCGACGACGAGGCAGACTCCCACTGACCAGCGAATGCAGGATTCCACGTATAACTGAGTGTGGGGATAAAAGTGTGACGAAGCGCCTTCAACCCGACCAGCTTTTCAAGCATTCCTGTTCCAAGCGTACCATAAAGCCTTGTGCTTGCATCAACCGAAAAAACAGCCGTAGAAAAACTCTCACCACCATCGCTTCGCAATGAGTGGCTATAGGTCAGCGATGGATTGAGATTGAGATGGTGAAACAGCGTCGATTGCATCCGCAACGGCAAGAGCACTCGCGTGCCGCTATAACTGTTGCTCCCCGCAACCGGTTCCATACTCTGGAGGCTTATCCCCTGCGTCAACAACGCTTTGGAACCTTTGCCAAGCTCACGGTAATAGCCAAGCTCGCCATTGAGATACCCCGAATATCCCGACGATACGCGCTCGTTCAACGACAGCGACTCAAGCGTTAACGCTGCACCCGTCGTGATCGACACTGCCGATGTCCAACTATCGCCTGCAGCACGAAACGGAGAGAGGCGATTTTGGTAGAAGGTGCTCTCAACGCTTTGATGGCTGTTGTTGTTGCGTAGATCAGCGGAGCGATTATAGGTTGCCGTCAGCAGCGAATTATCATTCTGAAACGTTTTAACCACAGAAGCGCGCGCATTCGTCTGCTCCGTTAAAACACTTTCAACATTCATGGCGTGAAGATCGTCATCGCGCTTACCACCTTGAAACTGCAGCGCAACATCCAACTGTGATGAGGCATCTAATGCCTGATGATGCTCAATGGCAGCATTCCAATCCGTAGCCGCTGAACGATCACCCGTCGCCGCATAACGTTTGTAGTCACCACTGATCACGCCTGAAAAGGCACCATTTTTAAGGTAACGAAAGCGGTCGCCCAGCCGCCAGCTTCCATTAAGGGCGAGATCAGCTTCCAGATTAAGATCGGCATAATCGCTCATCGCCCAGTAGTAACCAAATTTTGATAACGCGAGACTGCTGGAATACGTGGTAATTGTGGGCGTCAGCAGACCGGAGACACGTTCACGCTTTGCAGACCACTTCATATAGGGAAGCGCCATAACGGGTATAGCGGGAAGGCGCTGCGAAAAAATCTCCGGACGAATGTACATCACCAGCGATTTTGCAGTAAGGCTCTTATCCGACTGCAGCGTCATGGAGGAGGCAGAAAACCAGTAGTGCGGCTCCGCTTCGTCACAGGTGGTGAAGGTGCCATCCTTTACAACAATCTTGCCGTCGTCAAGCTTCGACACCTTTTTGCCTTTAAAATAGACGCCGTTTGCAAATGAGGGCATGAGAGAAGCGGTTTCGCCAACTCGGGTTTGAAAATTATAGGTGATAATGTCGCTCCGCAAACTCCCCTGCTGGTCACCAAACACCGCAGGCTCTGCTGGCGTTTGTGCTGATGCTGATGTGCCATAAGCGTGCAGCAGAGAGCTTGTGCCATCAATCACAATTTTTGGTGCTGTAACCTGCGCCCGCTCATGATCAAGACGCGCCTTCCCCCACAGCTCCATACTTCGACGATCGAAATTATAAACAACCGAATCTTGCGCTGCAAAAGTGACCACGCTGGTTAATCCACCTTGCGGAACACGTTGCTGCGGCTTAGGAACGGCTGTTTTTTTTGCCGCATACACAACAGACGTGGTCAATTGGCTTATCAGCAGTGCAAAACTGAGTATAAAAAGTACGGAGATATGTCGTGCAGAAAACTTCACAAGCTTAGGGTATTGTGATGGCCGATGATAAAAGTTTTAAAATATATTATTTTATTGTCACACTGATAATTACTATCGCACGATGAATGCTTGACATGTTGCCATCACCCTGCCGATAACTCTTAACTTTTTGACTTTTCCATGGCGCAGACCTTTTATTCCGCCCCCGATACCACCGGACATTTTGGCATTTTCGGTGGCAAGTTCATTCCCGAAACGCTTATAAAGAATGCTGCTGATCTTGAAGCTGAGTACCTCAAAGCGCAGCACGATCCCTCATTTAACGCAACGCTGGCAAAGCTTTTGCGCGATTATGTTGGTCGCCCGACGCCTCTTTATCATGCTGAACAGTTGAGCAAAACGTTGCGTGGTGCGCAAATTTATCTCAAGCGGGAAGATTTGTGCCATACGGGTGCGCACAAAATTAACAATGCGCTTGGTCAGGTGCTGCTTGCCCGACGCATGGGCAAAAAG
>CAIQSY010000041.1 GCA_903874585.1 uncultured Chlorobiaceae bacterium
ATAATGAGATCAAGCGCGCGCGACTGCGCCTCAACATCGGGAGCAAATTCGCGCTCCTGGCTGAAGAGAATGGCAAGCAGCGCTGCACATTGCGGCACATCGCTTTCGACGGCTGTTCGTATGAGAGGTTGAAGCATCTCCTTATTTCTATGTGGTTTATCACCCAATCAATGTTGCAGAACATCACCAACGGTCTGGAGTGTCGATGAGGTTGGTCGAAGACCTTGCTGCGATGGTTTAATGGTGGTTTCAATAAGGTTCTGCCCGCTGATTTGCAGCGTACGAAACGGTGAATGCCACACCAGTTCGTAGTCGTGCGTACCAATAATCACGGTAATGGTTTTCTGGTTAATGCGCTTCAGATAATCGAGAATTTCAAGCGATGTATCGGGGTCGAGATGGCCGGTAGGTTCATCAGCAAGAATAACGAGCGGTTCGCGCACCAACGCACGGGCAATAGCAACACGCTGCTGCTCGCCGCCCGATAAGCGCAATGGCATCAACTTGGCGGAACGTTCAAGCCCCACACTTTCGAGGGCGCTCATCACCTGATCTTTAATAAGTGCCTCTTTCACTCCGGTCACCTTCAGCACAAACGCCAAATTATCGTACACATTACGATCTTCAAGCAAACGAAAGTCTTGAAAAATTATGCCAAGTCGGCGACGCAACAGCGGAATCTGGCGTTTTTTAATAGTTCGAGAGCTGTAGCCTGCAATGCGTATCTCCCCTTTTATGGGCTTGATATCCATGTAAAGCGATTTGAGGAGTGTCGATTTCCCCATACCGCTTTTACCAACAATATAAACCAGCTCGCCCTGCTGAATGGAGAGGTTTAAACCATTGAATACAGGCTTTTTATCAAGTGCAAGGTCAACATCAATAAATGAAATCATAATCGTGAAATAGAAAACAAAATCTGATAAAAAGAGCAACAATATGCTCCGTTACGACAAAGAGCGCCATGGCTTATGACACTGAAAACATGGAGCCATCCATTGCCATAAGCAACAGAAAATTTTCGAGTTTTGATAGTGAGTGAATGTAAGAAAAAAGGTGGAAAGGTGAGCGGATTACACGCTCACCTTTCCACCTCAAGAGCAGCAGCATTATCGATCTTCCGCTCGGCGAACAGTTTGCTGAAACTTACATGTTCAACGCCCGTTTCTCAATAGCGAGGGCGGCTTCGCGCATCACCTCCGAAAGGCTTGGATGAGGGTGGCAAGTGCGGGCAATGTCCTCAGATGATGCGTGGAACTCCATGGCAAGTGCAGCTTCGGCTATCAGGTCTGAAGCGCTTGCTCCAATGATATGGACACCAAGGATTTCATCGGTTTTTGCATCGGCAAGCATTTTGATAAATCCTTCGCTGTCTCCAAGGCCAAGCGCCCGCCCGTTGGCAGCGAATGGAAACTGTCCAGCTTTATAGTCTCGCCCTTCAGAGCGAAGCTGCTGTTCGGTTTTTCCTACCCAGGCAATTTCAGGGGTGGTGTAGATAACCCAGGGCATGCTGTTATAATCGAGGTGTGGCTTCTGACCAGCCAAGAGTTCCGCCACCATCACACCCTCGTCTTCAGCTTTGTGTGCAAGCATGGGACCACGAACAACGTCACCGATTGCGTAAACGCCGGCAGCAGCGGTAGCGCAATGGTCGTTGACAGGAATCAAGCCCCGTTCATCGGTCTGGAGGCCAATAGCCTCAAGGTTGAGTTTTTCAGTGTTTGGAGTACGACCAACGGAGACAATCAGCTTGTCGCATTCAAGGGTATGTTCTGAACCCTGGTCGTCGGTGTAGGCAATACTGACGCCATTTTCTGTCTGTTTCGCCTGACCAATTCTGACACCAAGCTTGATGTTCAGTCCCTGCTTTAAAAAGAGTTTAGAAGCTTCTCTTGAAACGCTCTCATCGGCGGCGCCAAGGAATGAGGGCATCACTTCCAGAACGGTAATCTCTGCCCCAAGTCTGCGCCAGACAGAACCCACTTCAAGACCGATGACGCCAGCACCGATGATTCCCAATTTTTTCGGCGCTTCAGTGAATTTCAGTGCGCCTTCATTATCGCAAATCGTCACATTGTCCACCTGGACATTGGGGATATGCCGCGCTTTTGAACCGGTGGCGATAATCACTTTCTGTGCCAGCACCTCCTCTTCACTCTCTTTTCCGCTGATGATCATTCTGTAACCGGTATCCGTTTTTCCAGCAAAAGAGCCTCGCCCTTTGAGAAGAGTGATCTTGTTTTTGCGGAAGAGGAACTGCACGCCAGCCGTCATTTTCGTGACAAT
>CAIQSY010000042.1 GCA_903874585.1 uncultured Chlorobiaceae bacterium
GAATACCGAGCGCCTGGCGAATATGGTCGTGATGGATAATGCTCACCCACCCGACGCCGAGGTTCTCCGCCCGTGCTGCAAGCCAGAGGTTTTGCACGGCACACACCGAGCTGTAGAGATCCATCTCGGGATTCGCCGTCCGCCCAATCACCACCTCGCCACTTCGGGAGCGGTCGCAGGTGACGCAGATGCCCATCGGCGACTCCATAATTCCCTCGAGCTTGAACGAGCGATAAGCATCCTGCTTTGCACCGCAGAACATCGCCGCAGCCTCGGCATGAGCAAGCTCAAAACCCTCCTTTACCTTCTGGCGAGTCTCAACATCTTTCACAACAATAAAATCCCACGGCTGCATAAAACCCACGCTTGGCGCATGGTGCGCCGCATCAAGCACACGGCTGATCACCTCCTCCGGCACCGAATCAGGCAGATATTGCCCCCGCACATCGCGGCGGCTGTAGATGACTTTGTAGAGCGCTTCGCGCTCAAGCTCGGAGATTGTTGTGTTCATAAAAAGAGTGGAATAGAGAATGATTTAAAATAGAAAGCATGAAAGCCCACACACGAAACTCCCATGCTTTCCAACACATAATAGGAGAACAATCAGGGATTACAGATCGGCACGTAAACCAATAACAAAAGTACGCCCGGGCATTGGATAGCCTTTTACGTATTGATAATCACGATCGAGCAGGTTATCAATTTCAGCTTTTAACGTAATACCACGGTGCTCTTTTTTATCCAGCATGAATTTTTTAGCGGCTGAAAGATTTATAACACTAAATCCGCCTTTTGTAATCGTTGAACCCATCCAATTTCTTTCATAATCTTGCACTTTGCTACTACCCGTTGCCGTAACATTCAGTGCTCCACTCAATCCATTGGTATGCTGTACACGGATTCCCGTACTTGCATTCCATTCTGGGGTATAAAGTAAATCATCACCAGTTGCATTATCCTTATGCTCCAGCAGATAGGTGTAGTTTACGTAAGGCTCAACACTCCATGCCGTTGCTGTTTGTTTCCACGCAAATTCAGCTTCAATACCTGATAATGAGGTGCTCCCAATATTCTTATAGAGATATTTGTTTGGAGCGGTTAACTGCGTTTCAATCATATCGGTGTAATCAGTTGTAAACCATGTTAACGAAGAGTTTATCGCTCTCCATGCAACATCAATTCCTGCTTCCCATGTTTCACTGATTTCGGGATTCAAGTTTGGATTGCCAATGTAGGTTTTACCAAACGAAACAATATTGCCTGCAAGTTCACGTGCTGATGGCATTCTGAAACCTTCAGCAAAAGAGCCTCGCATTTTTACCGCATTGTGTATTTGCCAAGCAGCACCTACTTGATGCGCTAAATTATCAGTACTGCGTGAGCTTCCTTCATTTGGCATCAACTCAACCTTGTAATCATCGTACCGAATACCTGCGGTGAGCAAAAGCCGTTCATTAAAAAACCCATATTTTGCAAGCAAAAAGCCTGCAGGGTTATTGTATTTACTCCATTTTGGCGCTAACGTTGAGGTTAATTCATATTGTAACCAATCTACGCCGGCAGTTAAACGTAATGCTTCTTCGGAAAAAGTTACTTGTGCTTGAGCGCCTTGTTGTTCAACCTCGCTCGAACTTGTGTAAGACGTTGATGGATCAACATATTTGTATTTATCTATACCATTAAAATAGCGAGTTGTCCACAACCAACGTTTATCGGAAAGAGCGCCTTCGTAACTAACATCAACGGCATGGTTGTTATTGCTGGTATAGCTCTGTAAGTCATTCGTGCTGAGATATGACGGTGAACCAGCTTTATCAACATCAAAAGAATGGTATCCAACACCTATGCGATGCCCATCGGCAATTTCATAGCCAATGTTAAGATTTGCTAATACCTGATCATCATACCCAGTATTGAAATAGGTTTTTCCTGAGCCAGTTTTATATTCGCCGGCTTCAGAACGCGAAAGGGTGCCCGAAAAATCAAGGGTGCCAATTTTACCTTGCATACCACCAGCCGTTCTAACAAAATCATTACTACCAGCTTTTTGCTCTACAAAAAATGAGGGTGCCTTTTTGCCTTTGCTGGTAATAACGTTCACCACACCACCAATTGCGGCTGAACCATATTGAACTGCGGCAGGACCGCGAATAATTTCAATACGCTCAACATTCTCCGTCATAATTTTCGCAAGATTGCCCGTACCAGCACGACGCCCATCAATCAGCACGAGCACTTTACCCATCAAGTCATTTCCATGAGTTTCGCTTCGAAATCCTCTGATTCCGGCGGAAGTCATAGTTCCTGGGTACTTTTGAATTTGACCAAGATTTTTTTCAGCCAATAGTTTTCCTAAATCTTGAGCAGATGATTGAGCTATCTCATCCTTGCCAATAATGGTGATGTTTGACGTTACATTTTTTTTTGGCTCTTCAACACGGCTTGAAGTCACCACCATCTCCTCACCCATAACGCTCATCGGCTGCTCTTCAGCCATAAGCCCTTTGCTGCACAGCAAGCCTGCCATGACAACAATAAATACTTTTTTGTTCATGTGAAATTAACCTGTTTTCAGTTTGAGAAATAGTTCAACTGACAGGGGTAAGCAAAAGGCAGATGTAACGAATATGAGCATCAACACGTAATGCAAAAAGAGGTACAACTTTGCCCCGACTATATCCCGTAGTCCGATTTTATCATGCAAAAAAATAACTGGCAGGTCTCCTGACTATCACGGTTTCTTACTCTGTTTCGAGCCTTCCCACTGATTTCCAAGGCGGAAACCATGCAGTGACTTTGAAACAACTGCTTCTGACATCCATGAAGACCATGGAGTGTTATCGGCAGCTTACCGTTGTACAGTTGCGGGTACAGTGTACGATTCTCACGTACTTCCCTATTCTCCGGCTTTTAAGCCGGCACCAGTTACCATTCGAAAGAACAAGTTGCCATATTAAGAAAATAGTGGCATAAAAAAAACAGTGCGTTTTCGTGAATGATTTCAATTGGATTTACCACTGTCAATCCTTCAATTCAATCAAAATCAGAGACATGACGAGTTGCCAAGGCGAGCTGGCTCTGTTCGTGCAGTAGCAGCAATAAGCGGAATTTCCACCCGACATTTTTCGTTGCTCATTTTTCCAGTCATTGAGCACTTTTCGGGCAGCGGCAATGCCAAATGTTGAAGCGCTGAAGTTGAACCCATAGCAATTGTGCAAAATATCCATTAAGAGCTTATTTGTAAATAAAGCCAACTTTTCTTGATATGAGGAATATACTTTTCAGAAATAATAATCTGAAGGGCTGGCTTTCCTTGATATCCTTTATCAGCGCACAGATGTTGTTCGCTCTCTGGACGCTTCACCACCATAGTTTCAAGCACTGCTTTCAGTTGTGTGACATTGTGCCGATTTGCTCCGGTGACGACGATCGAGAGCGGGACTCCACGCCCGTCCAACAGTTTCCTGGGCAAGCGGAGCTTGTGTCATCGCACCATCGATGTTTCGCCAGTTCAATGCAATGCCTTCCATATCGTCATATTCTGCGAGCCCCTTTTGCCAGAGTGCAAGAAAAAAGCCTTGCCGCTGCCATCGTGCAAAATGGGTGTAAATGGCACTGGGACTGCCAAATCGTTCTTTTGGCAAAGCTTGCCACTGACAACCTGTTCGCAGGACAAACATAATGCCTTCAAAGATCCTTCGTGATAGGATCGGTTTGCGTCCGCCTCCAGACTTTCGTTGGTACTTTTTATTTGGATCCCGCTGGGGCTGAGGTATGAGTGGCTCAACCGCATTCCAAAACGAGTCAGATACTTTCCATGATTTGCTTTTTGGCATAACTTCTTCCATAGTAATCAATTACTATGGAGAGAAATATAATACTTTGCTGAAGTATATGAAAATTATTTACGAATAAGCTCTTAATCATTTTCCTCTTTATCTGTTGTTGCGTCGGTGATCTGAATCGGATAATCGCCGCTGAAGCAGGCTGTGCAGTAGCTGCATGTTTCTCCATCAAAAGCTGGTACGCTGTTCATCATTCCTTGCATGGTGAGATATTTCAACGAATCGACGCCGATGTACTCCCTGATTTTTTCAATTTCCTCATCCTTATTGGCCCAGTTGTCGAACATGTGCGTAAGCAACTGCCGTTTGGTCGGAAAATCCATGCCATAAAAACATGGATTGGTAATTGGTGGTGAGCTGATGTGCAGATGAATTGCCGCCGGATCGGCTTCACGAATGAGCTTAATCAGCATTTTCGCTGTTGTACCGCGGACAATAGAGTCGTCAATGAGAATGATGGGGCGCCCCTGCAGTACGCCACGGACAATATTATATTTGGAACGTACCTTGATGTCGCGGCTGTGAATGCCCGGCTGAATGAAGGTTCTGCCGACATAATGGTTGCGAATAAGGCCATGTTCAAACCGTGCAGGCTTCTCCATTTTGATGCTTTCCCTCACAAAACCGAGCGCTGCGGTGTTCGATGAGTCAGGCACGCTGACGACGGTCAGCTCCTTTTCGCCCGGCTGATGCTCAATTGTCGATTCTCGCGCAAGATTTTTGCCGAGATTTCGCCTGACTTTGTCAACCGAATGGCCAAAGATAAAGCTGTCAGGTCGCGAAAAATAGACGTATTCAAAAATGCAGCGAGCTTTGCGTTTCGATTGAGGAAGAAAGAGTGAGGTTGGTTTTTCGTTGGTAACAGCCAGATGATCAATCAGTAAAATTTCACCAGGCTCGATATCGCGAATATATTCTGCCTGGATGATATCGAATGCGCACGTTTCGCTGGCAACAATATAGGTGAGTTCTCCAGTGAGGGGATCAACTTTTTTGCCAAGCGCAAGTGGTCTGAAGCCGTAGGGATCTCGCGCAGCAATCAACTGATTATTTGCCAGCAGTACCATCGAATAGGCGCCTTCTACCTGTAATAGTGCTTCGTAAAGCTGATCAATTGGCTCTTTTGCGCGACTGCGTGCAGCTAAATGGGGGATGATTTCCGTATCCGATGAAGCCTGAAAAATCACGCCCAATTCTGTCAGTTCACGCCGTAACGTTCGAGAATTGGTGAGGTTACCGTTATGTGCTATTGCAAGACTTCCGGAGCGATAGGTGAGAGAGAAGGGCTGAATATTGTTGACTGAGGCGGATGAACCAGTGGTGGAGTATCGATTGTGCCCGATTGCTGCATAGCCACTTAAATTGTCAAAAACCGTTTCATCTCGAAAAACTTCAGCAACAAGACCCATGCCTTTGTGCTGTTTGAAGAGGGTTTTCTTTTTTAGCTTATTGTATTCTGCAACAACAATACCTGCGGCTTCTTGTCCTCTATGTTGGAGTGAGTATAATCCATAGAAGGTATCTTCCGCTGGAGTTTTAGAATTAAAAACACCGAAAACTCCACACATAAGCAAGGTATCTTAAAATTGTGTAAACTGCCTAACTTGTCCTCTACGCATCATGACGGAATGAACATAATGATTCAGAGCATAAATTGAAAATAATCATTCTTACTCTCTCTTCTTTCGAGTCAGCTTTCCATTATACAAATGCTTTCAGCGCTTTGCAGAGAGCGGAGAGAGGTAATCCCATGACGTTGTAATAGCACCCGTCAATTCGCTTGATGTGGCACGCCATCAATGGATCTTGAATGCCATAGCTTCCAGCTTTATCGTACGGTTTTTGCGACAGCAGGTAGCGCTGTATTTCATGGTCAGAGAGTGCATCAAACTCGACGGTGGTGCTGATGCACTCCGTGTGACTTTTGCTGTTGCTCAGCAGCACAAAGCCGGTATAGACGCGGTGCGTGCGATTCTGCAAGCTTTTGAGCATGGCAAACGCATCGTCAAATCCGGCGGGTTTGCCCAGAATACTCTTCCCTTTAGCCACAACCGTGTCAGCAGCGATAATGATGGTGTTGCGATTTTTGACTATCTCTGCCGCTGCGCTTGCCTTTTGCCAAGCAATTCGCGTTACATTCTCTTCAACCGAGAGCGTTGAGTCGATGATTTCGTCAGTCTCCACCGAGAGCGTGTCGAAAGGCAGGAGGGCGAGCGCAAGAATATCGCGGCGGCGTGGCGACTGTGAGGCAAGGATCAGTGTTGGTTTTCCCATGTTGTGCTTGTTCGATTCAATCAGTTAAGGTTGTTCCAGCCACGTCGGTTAAGGTCTGCAAAAATCAGCGCTCCGGCAATAACGCCCACCGCGAGAAAAATCACGCCTTGTGTCATCTCTCCAAAAATCACTCTTCCCGTACCAAACAGAATGGAGTAGATCATAATAACGCCCAGCGCCCAGTCGATAAAAAGCATGGTAAAACCGGTATCGGAGACCACATCCGGCAGATTCTTTGATATTTTTTTCCACAGAATGCCGCCGACTCGTGTGGTGCGATAAAAATGCTCCAGATGTTCACGATCCGTTGCTGGCGTGAGATAGGTGACAATGAGTGTTGCTGCAATGGTAAAGGCAACAATGATAAAGATCGAGAATGGAAAGGTGATGTCGGTAAAGAGTTGCAGAGAGGAAAATGCAATAAATGGCGCCACCATGGAGGTTATTTCCGACCATGCGTTCAGTCGCCACCAGAACCAGCGGAGAATAAGCACAAAGCCGGTGCCTGCACCACATTGAATGATAAATTCCCATGCGCCGGTGATGGTGTCGAGCACAAAAAAGGTGATGTAGAGGGCAAATGCTGCCGTTAAAAACGTCGTAATTTTTGAGATAGTGACGTAGTGCTTTTCATCGCCATCTGTTTTCAGGAATCGTCTGTAAAGGTCGTTGATGAGGTAGCTTGTTCCCCAGTTGAGATGCGTCGAAAGTGTGGACATATAGGCAGCAAGAAATGCTGCGATCAGCAGCCCTTTCAGTCCTGGAGGAAGCACGGCTTGCATCACATACACAAAACCATCCTCTTTTTGATTCATCGGCAAATTGGGGAACATGACGAGACTTGCAAGACCGACAATAATCCATGGCCAAGGCCTCAGGCAGTAATGTGCAACGGTAAACCAGAGCGTTGCAAGCAGCGAGTGCTTCTCATTTTTAGCGCTCATCATCCGCTGTGCAATGTAGCCGCCGCCGCCCGGTTCTGCACCAGGATACCACGATGACCACCACTGCACAAACGCCATGGCAGCAAAGGAGATGAAGGGGAGTGCAACAGCTCCGGTGAGGCTGTTGTTTGTCGATGAACCAAAGGTGGGAAAGAAATCAAACATCCATGCGGGCAGTGCTTTTGTGAGTCCGCCAGCGGAGACAACGGCGGGCGATTGCACGGCAAGCACTGCAAGAATAATGCAGCCAACCATGGCAATCACAAACTGTACCGCGTCAGTAATCGAGACGCCCCAGAGCCCTGAAAGTCCAGAATAGAATGTAGTTAGCAGCACAAGGGCAATAATTGCTATTTCGGGATTCAGCTCAGGAACCATGATCCGAATAATCTTGAACATGGCGAGGTTGACCCACCCGATAATCACAGC
>CAIQSY010000043.1 GCA_903874585.1 uncultured Chlorobiaceae bacterium
ATCCCTGTGGTGGTTAATCCCTGTGATGGAGAAACCCTGTGATGGCACAGCCGTCCGTGTGGAGTTATCCTTCTGGCAAATCGGGAGGCGGAACATATTTTAGGGTTTTCACGGGAGGAGATGCAGGGCAAAACATCGAGCGAGCTTCGCTGGAAAACCGTTCGGGAAAATGGTTCCGATTTCTCGTTTAACGAGCATCCCGCATTTCTCGCCTTGCGCACCGACCAACCCGTTAAAGATATAATGGTCGGCGTTTTTCAACCCGGGAACCATTGCTGCCGATGGCTCAAAATCAATGCTTTGCCGTGGTTCCTGCCCGAGATGGCGACACCTTCTCAAGTTTATATGACGTTTGTTGAAATTAAATCTTTCCGGGTAAATCCCGACACTTGTATAACGTAGAATAACCCTTCATGACAAAGAGAAAAACGCCTTCAGCAGATGTAGCCGCATTGCGTAGTCAGGCTGAAGAGCACCTCAACAAAGCACCACAGAAATATCCTGCTTTTTCCACCTCTCCCGATGAGATGCAACGGATTATCCATGAGCTGGCGGTTTACCAGATTGAGCTTGAAATGCAGCAGGATGAACTGCTTCAAGCGCGGGCTGAGCTGGAGGAGAGTCTGGATTTATACACCGAACTGTACGATTTTGCACCACTTGGTTATTTGATGATTGACCGGGAGGGCGTGATACGTAAGGCAAATCTGGCTGGTTCAAAACTGCTTGGTGTCACTCGCTCACGTTTGAAGGGCGATCGTTTAGGGCGGTTTATTGCAACGGAATCTCTCGCGCCGTTTAATACAATGCTGGAGCGAGTGTTCAGTACCAGAGAATATGGTTCCTGCGAGGCAATACTCCAGCGTGATGGAGCATCATCTTCTTCGGATCCATTCGTATCAAGCAATGGTGACGTTTTGCATAGCCATACAGTGCGTATTGATGCTGTCATCAGCAATGACGGTCAGGAATTCCAAGTTGTTCTGACAGACATCAGCATGCAAAAGCAGATCGAACGCGAAAATAAAGTGCTTCTTGCCCAATTGATTCAGACCAGAAGAACAGACGCAATCGACAAGCCAGACCAGAGTGCTCCGTTGAATTTTAACCATCAGTTGCTGGATAAAGTTATTCATGGGAGAATACGGTTTGCTGCACTCTCTTACCTTTATGCTATTGAGCAGGCAAGTTTTGTTGATATCAAAAAGCAGATCCAGACAACCGACGGTAATTTAAGCGTTCACCTGCGGATGCTTGAGTCGGCAGAGTATATCAGTTGTGATAAAAATATTCAGGCAGGCAAGCCACAATCCATATACCGTATAACCCAGAAAGGTCACGATGCTTTGATCAGCTATAAAACGTGCCTCACTCTTTTTCTTGGCATATAAGCTGCTTTAATCAAACGCCTTGCTCAACAAGAAAGCCCCGTGATAAGCGGGGCTTTTGAGGTGTTTATACATCGCAATGCAGATCAATCACAACAAGACTTTTCCGCTTCATACCAGTCATCAAGATCGCGTCCGTGCTGTTCACCATTCTCTTGCCAGCGGTAGTACGCAGCAAGTTGTACCTGCTCTTCACGCGTTTCAACGTGTGCCTCCAGCGCTTTTCTGTGCTCTTTTTTGTGTGACATAGCTTCTTTTGTTTTCGGGTATTTTCACCCTGTTTCGTAACGAAATACGTGACATCCTCTCTTCAAATGTTTTTATCCAACCCAATACTCGTATCCATTACATGGACGTTCCTGCCCATTTTGCCTTGATAAATGCGAGTCATGACCATATTCTTCATTGCATTGTGCTTGCACTTCCTTCCAGACCTCCTTCAGATTTTCAAAGTTTAACAAAAATCCCCGGTACAGAATGAAGTCCACGACGCGATCACGAAGACCTGCGTCAGATTGGAGCTTTTCGGCGATTACCTTTTTTGCCTGATCAAGTGACATAATATCCCCCTCACTTTGTTCGCACATTGCAACGTCAGAAAATTCAAACGTTGGTACTGCTCTCGTTTCAGAAAACCAAAAAATCCCGCGGTATGGATATTCAAGTAAAGCTTGCCTGTTATCACCCACCCGCCATGCCTTAAAATACAATTTGCTCTCCTTACGTTTACTTTATTTTTCAATATACTTTAATTGCTAAAGTTTAATAATTAAAAACGCAAAAAAGGGGTTTTAAAAACCTTATAAAGGGGCAAGAAAAAGGGCAACATGTTGTACAGGTCTCTGCGAACAAGAAACGTCACCGTTGAAGCTTCGCCCGCTCATGATGCACTCACTCTTTTCCATTGATCACGCCTGTACCATATGCAATTATCGACGTCAGCGTCCATCCCTGCTTTGAACGCGGACGTTGGTGCTCTACAGATTCGGTATGGTTGAACAGTGCTGATGCTATGACGAACTCACCCGCGCGGATGAAAGGTTTTGTGCACCTCTTTGATAAATGAGCGGTCGATGTGGGTGTAGATTTGTGTGGTAACGATGGAGCTGTGGCCCAGCATCTCCTGCACAGCGCGAAGGTCGGCGCCACCCTCAAGGAGGTGCGTGGCAAAAGTGTGGCGAAAGGTGTGTGGGCTGATTGATTTTTCGATGCCCGCGAATGTGGCGTATTTTCGCACAAGAGCAAAAACTCCCATACGCGAAAAAGC
>CAIQSY010000044.1 GCA_903874585.1 uncultured Chlorobiaceae bacterium
ATCAACGGATTTTCTGCGGATGAGCAACAACGCTTTACCGATGCCCTGTGCGATTCTCTGGCATTGCTGCTGCATGGTACCGATGAACCTGCGTCATCCTTCTGTGCCGAAAATCTCAACTACCCTTTTGAGCTTGTCTGGCCGGTCGTCGAGGAGTTTGGCCTCTCCGTAACGCTTGACGTGGGCCATCTTGAATATTACGGATTTCCGACAGCCGACTATCTCAAGCAGTATCTGCCCAAAGCAAAGGTGCTGCATGTTCACGGTACTGTTGACGGGAAGGATCACAACTCTCTGAGCTATCTGAAACCTGAGGCGCTTGAGCTGCTTATGGGTGAACTTGCGCTTCAGCCATTGGCAAGCCACGTTTTCACGATGGAGATCTTTTCTGAGGCGGATTTTAAATCGTCGTGCGGGGTGATGGAGAGGTATGCTTTTTCTGCGCCAAACTAATCCACACCTTCATTATCGTCACGTACAGCTTCCGCTACAACTTCAAGCGGAAGCTGCCGACTCACTTTTGCGCCAAGCTTGCGGATATCTTCAACCCTTCCAACAAGGTTACCTCTCCCCTCTTTGATGCGTTTCAGCGCCAGATCGAACGAATCGGAGGCGCCCGATAAGCGTTTACGTGCTTCAACCATGGCATCAAAAATAAGAAGCACTTGATCGTAAATTTTGCCCGCTTTGTCGGCAATCAGTTCAGCATTGCGATTTTCATTCTCCCGACGCCAAATCTGCGCGATAAGTTTGAGGGTAATCATCAACGTCGTCGGTCCACACAAAACAACGTTTTTACCAGCAAGATTGTACATGATATCGGGATCAGCCTGCATCACCGCCTGCCATGCGGGTTCAATGGGAATGCAGAGAATAACGAAATCGAGCGTGCGATTCCCACCGATTCCGCTATACTCTTTTGCCTGCAACTCTGCAATGTGGCGACGCACGGACTGCACATGCTCTTTAAGGGCAAGAGTGCGTTCACGCTCCTCATCCAACGAACAAAAGCGTTCATACGCCGTGAGCGACACCTTGGAATCAACAATCACCGCTTTGTTGCCCGGCAGCATCACCATAAAATCAGGACGTTTCAGCACCCCTTCAGCTTCACGAAAGCTCTCCTGAGCAATGTATTCACGCCCCTGTTGCAAACCTGAAGCCTCGAAAATTCTCTCGACAATCATCTCACCCCAATCGCCCTGCCTTTTGGAATCGCCCTTGATTGCGCGCGCCAGCATGTTTGCCTCTTCACTCACTTTACCGCTTAACTTCTGCAATTGACGCACCTCTTCAATAAGCTGCCCAGAAAGCAGCGTGTCGGTATGGTGCACCTCCTCAAGTCGTTTGCGATACGCCTCAAGCTGTTCGCGCAGTGGCTGCAACATTGCATCCATCCGGTCGCGATTCTCCTCTCCGAGTGCTCTCCCCCGCTCCTCAAAAATCCGGTTGGAAAGCAGTTCAAACTGCTGTTGTAATCGCGTTTCAGACTCCTGCATCAGCGTTATTTTTTCAGCCGCGCTACGCTGTTCATTACTGACCTCCGCTTCAAGCCGCGCATGACGAATTTTCAGTGCCTCAAGCTCCAGCGCACTCGCGTCAAGCCGTCTTGCAAGTGTCTGCTTCTCCTCCTCAACGCCACGAAGTCGCTGGAGTTCAGCCTGTTGAGGTGCATCACGCAGCAGGCGATACGCAATAAAAACCAGCAAGGCAAGAACAACAAGAAGTATTGGAAAAGAAAAAAATTCAAGCATAAAGAGAAGCAATAAAAATGAATCGCAGGAGAGCCATTATCATCGTGCCGCTCTATCGTACAAGATGATAATCGCCCATTAAAAGATGAGTTATAAATGGTAATGTTCAGTGCATACTGAATAAGTGATACAGAACGACATCAAGAGAGAGGAGTTTTATAATCGCTGAAAATGGCAATAAATGAACTTCTGAATCGCTCCTGACGGAGTTTGATGCTCCTCTCGTTCGTGTTTGATGAGCGTAAACGCTGAGCCAAATTCAGCGGCAAGCTCTTCTGGAGAATAGCGCATTACGGTTAAGCCGCTGCACTTCAAAGGACCGTCATCGGCAAACGTTGCAATAATCACATGACCATGCAGTGTTATAGAGCGTTGAAGTAATGAGAGATAGTGCTGGCGTTCTTGCGGAGTTGTGAGAAAATGAAAAACCGCTCGGTCATGCCATAAGTCGTATGTTTGAAGAGGAAGCACAGCTTCTGTAATGTTTGCTTCAATCCAAGTGACACTTTTCGCTCGTTCTCCAAGCCGCGATTTTGCTGCTGAAAGAGCTGTTGCAGAAAGATCAACAACTGCCAGCGAAGTGTAGCTTTCGTCAAGGAGATTATCCACGAGAAAAGATGTGCCACCACCAACATCAATGATCGATGCGCTACGTGGCAGACTGGTTTCATGAATAAGACGAAGTGATTGATCAGCACGCGCCTGATACCAACTGCAAGCATCAGACGCTTGTGTTGAATAAACTTTTTCCCA
>CAIQSY010000045.1 GCA_903874585.1 uncultured Chlorobiaceae bacterium
CAATCACCCGACGATCTTCATCATTGGCTGGCCGGAGAAGAATCTCGGCTTCACTTTTGTGTGGCACGCCAAAGAGTGAACGCAAACTTCGGATTTCGGTAACAAGCTTCTGGATCAGGGAAAAACTACGGCGATCAAGCCCGGCAAGTGCTGCATCCGAAATCGGCATCGGTGACAGGGCAATGCTCTCATTCGCTGAACGCGGGAGAACGTGGTGCCAAATTTCGTCGGTGATAAACGGCATAACGGGATGCAAGGTTTTCAGCGTTCCTTCAAGAATATGCACCGCAAGGCATACCGCGTTGCGAGACTCCTCCTTGGTCAACTCACCAGCAAGCTTCACCTTCAGCGCTTCGAGATACCAGTCGCAATAATCGCCCCAGAAAAAGTCGTGGAGCAGCTTGACAATGTCGTTCACCCTGAACTGGCTGAAACCGTTATGGTAGCGCTCAAGCATGGCGTGGTATCCGGCAAGAAGCCATTGCTCCGCAAAATCCAGCGTGACCGAACTCGGATCAAAATGTTGGTAGCAGGCTGCAAAATCATCAAGATCGCTGAAATACTTCTCGCGCTGCATGAAGACGAGGCGTGTGGCATTCCAGATTTTCGTGGCGAAATTGCGTCCAAGCTCACACTTCTCCTCGCCGAAAAGCACATCCTGACCAAGCGGCGCAATATAGATAATGGTAAAGCGGAGTGCATCGGTACCATACATGTCGATCACCTTGAGCGGATCGGGCGAATTACCAAGCGACTTGGAGAGCTTGCGCCCTTTCATGTCGCGGATAATGCTGGTAAAATAGACGTCACGGAACGGAACATCTCCCTTGAAATAGAGACCAGCCATAATCATTCGGGCTACCCAGAAGAAGATGATATCTGGTCCAGTAACAAGAGTGTTGGTTGGATAAAACGACTTGAGGTCATCGTTCTCGCTCTGCTTCTCTGTCCAGCCAAGCGTTGTCAATGGCCAGAGCCATGAGGAGAACCAGGTATCGAGCACATCATCGTCCTGCACCAGTTTGTCGGTGCCCGCGAGATGACAAGCCTCCTCATACGTGGCGGCAACCCACACACGACCTTCGGTGTCGTACCAGGCGGGAATGCGATGCCCCCACCAGATCTGGCGGGAGATGCACCAGTCATGAATGTTCTCCATCCAGTGGCGGTAGGTATTGATCCACTGCTGGGGATGAAAGTGGATAGCGCCATCATTGACCACCTTCAGGGCAGGCTCGGCAAGCGGTTTCATCTTAACAAACCATTGCTCGGAGAGATAGGGTTCAACAACCACATCGGCACGCTCGGAGTAGCCAACATTGTGTTCATACTCCTCAACACGCACAAGATTACCAAGCTCTTCAAGATCTTTGAGAATTTTGTCGCGCGCAGCAAACCTCTCCATTCCTCCATAACCAAAATCGTCGGTCATTCTACCATCTTTACCGATAACGGAGAGTATCGGAAGATTGTGCCGTTGTGCAACCTGATAGTCGTTTGGATCATGCGCTGGCGTGATTTTCAGCGCACCGGTACCAAACTCAATATCAACATAATCATCAGCAATAATGGGAATATGGCGTCCTGCAACCGGCACAATAGCGTGTTGCCCAATCAGGTGGCGGAAACGCGGATCTTCGGGATTGACGGCAATGGCAACATCGGCCAGAATTGTTTCAGGCCGCACCGTTGCGATGGTGATATATTCGCCGGGATGGCTAACCAGAGCATACTGCACATAAACCAGCTTGTCGCGACGAGGCTTCATAATGACCTCTTCGTCGGAGAGCGCTGTCTGCGACACCGGACACCAGTTGATAATGCGTGCTCCACGGTAGATCAAGCCGTCACGATAAAGCATCACGAAAGCGTTGATGACCGCTTTCGACGCGCCTTCATCCATCGTAAAGAGGTTGCGGCGCCAGTCGCAGGAGATGCCGAGCTTGCGAAGCTGCTTGAGAATGAGACCACCGTACTCGTCTCGCCACTGCCAGACGTGGTCAAGAAACTCCTTGCGTCCAAGGTCGTGGCGAGTTATCCCCTCTTTTTTCAGCTTTCGCTCCACAACGGTCTGCGTCGCAATACCGGCATGATCGGTACCGGGAAGCCATAACGCCTCTTTGCCGGTCATACGGTTATAGCGTATAAAAATATCCTGCAACGTATGGTTCAGTACGTGACCCAGCGTCAAACTTCCGGTCACATTCGGCGGTGGCATAAGTACGGTATAGGGCTTTTTGCCCTCTTCCGTTACACGGGAACTCTCGGCATGAAAGCTGCCGACCGCTTCCCAGTGCTCACTGCGCCAACGCTCTTCAACGTCGTGATGATTGTAACTTTTTTCGAGATTGAATCCTTCGATATGATCACTCATGATGATAACTTGCTCTGGTTTAATCCTTCTTTTCCGGTGCAGGACGTTTCTCGAAAATAGCATCGATAATGCCGTAATCGAGCGCCTCCGGTGCGTTCATCCAGCGATCGCGCTCTGAATCCTCGCGAATCTGCTTTACATCCTTGCCGGTATGTTTGGCAAGCAGCTCTTCAAGCAGCGTCCGAATCTTCTCGATTTCACGCGCCTGAATAACAATATCCGTCTCCTGCCCCTGCGCTCCACCGGATGGCTGATGAATCATGATTCGTGAATGGGGAAGCGATGCACGCTTGCCTTTTGCACCACTGGCAAGAAGAAATGCGCCCATGCTTGCCGCCATTCCAACGCAAACCGTCGAGACTTCCGGGCGGATGTACTGCATGGTGTCGTAAATGCCGAGACCAGCGGAAACACTGCCACCTGGAGAGTTGACATAGATATAAATATCACGCTCAGGGTCTTCAGATTCGAGAAAAATAAGCTGCGCCATAATCAAGCCTGCAACATGCTCGTCAATTCCGCTTCCGAGAAAGATAATGCGTTCACGCAGCAGCCTTGAAAAAATATCAAATGCCCGCTCGCCACGCCCTGAAGTCTCAATAACCATAGGCACCAGTGAATTGGTAATTCCCTGCTCTATTGCGCCTGAGTACATTTTTCTGGCATGGTGCTCAAAACCAAAATTAATATTTGCCATAATTGCCCTTTTGTTTGAAATTGGTAAACCGTTGAAAAACCGATCGGCACCGAAAGCGCCTCATCCAAAAAGCTCCATATCATCCATATTTCGACCTTTTGAACATTGACCTGCAAAATACGCAGTGACAACAATAAATCAAGAGTTCCCGTTCCAATCAGTAAAAAAAGAGCCTCATGCACCAGTAAGGAGGCTGATGGATAATGGGGCAATTTCCGCTATATTCTGTGTTTTCAAACAACCACCAAAATATCCCGCATCATGCAGGTACGCCTCATTGCAGTCACTGCGCCGCTCATTCAGGTTGAGAACCAGACGCTCACAGCAGAAGGGCTTATTGCCTACTGTGCACGAGTATCCAGTCCTCATCAGGAGACGCTCAATTATGAAAAGTTGCTCGCCTATTGCATTCTGAACAAGCACTGGAGCGTTTTTGAAATGGTGGATATGAGTGTTGAAATTATCACCTCACGCGCAATTTCCCCGCAGATTTTGCGCCATAAAAGTTTTCAATTTCAGGAGTTCAGCCAACGCTATGCCAAGGCACAGGAAATCGAACGCTATCAGCCACGACGACAGGACAGCAAAAATCGCCAGAACTCTCTTGACGATTTAGATGATGCCACAAAGCAGTGGTTTGCTGAAGCACAGGAACGAATGGCCAGCACGGCGCTTGAGCAATACAACCTGGCGCTTGAAAAAGGCATCGCCAAAGAGTGCGCTCGGGTCTTGCTACCACTTGCCACGCAGACGAAGCTTTACATGAAAGGCTCGGTCAGGAGCTGGATCCACTACCTTGAGGTACGAACCGACAAGAGCACACAGCAGGAACACCGCGAGATTGCATTGGAGATCAAAAAGATTTTCATGGCACAATTTCCGGTTACTGCGGCGGCGCTGGGATGGGAATAACCCTCTTAACCATTTTTTCTACATTAGGTTCCATGTTTACAGGCATCATCACCATTTCAGGATGATTTTGAGCATAAACACGAAATATTTCATCCGCAAAAGCCTGCCCTATAGCGAGCACCCCATCAAAATCAAAAACGACATTCTTGAATCTCTCAATACGAGCCAGCAGCCTTTTCGCTTGAGATCGCGACACCAGTTTCTCGTTTTCATATTGCGCTAATCGAACAGGAATAACTGTTTTATCAAATTGAAATTCATCTGGTCCGGCATATTCATCAAAAACCGTCTGGATATAACGCGACGAATCTCTCTTTATAAGCATATATACCGCAGTACCAGCTTCGCTTTTAGAAAACTCTGACTCAAGGATGTAATCAAATTCACATTGATCATCGTGACTGAACTTTACGCCTTTTGAATCAATTTCAAACCTATCAAAGACTCTCGAGGCAAAAAATATCCCTTCACCTGTATGATGATCAGGGTCTGTCGTCAATTTCCCTTTCGATAATTCAAAAAGAGCTTGGCGTTCATCACTTACATTGCACAATCGCTTAATCTTCTTGAAAATGCCCTCTCCATCGTCCACCACAGAAATTATGACTTTTTCCTTATCCCTTATTGCTGAAATATAAACATGTTGCCCGCCTGAATGATCAATGGCATTATTCACCATTTCAGTAAAGCCGTATTGACATATATCGATAATATTTTCAGGCAAACCTTCAACAATAAATGAATATTCATTCCTCCAGACACCATCTTCGGTGAAATCATCGCTGAAAGCAAAAAGTGACTTGTGCTCCCTTAAATCTCCTGAAAAATATCTCTTACCTTTTCCAGTACCCGTACATTTCAACCAGCCCTCTTTTTCAAGGCGTTGTATATGAGCACTTACTGCTTGAGGCGTTATCGAGAATATGCTGATAATATGTTTAACAATATCGGCAGGATGGTGCCGGACATCCTTAACGATTTGCCGCCGTATGTTCTCGCCTCGTTGCTTATTGTTCATACTTATCCTTTACGAAAAAGAGTTTCTTAAAGGATAAGGTATCTTTTAATCAAGGACAAAAGGTTTTAATTATTCCAGCGTTTGTTCGTGATGCTCACCGTTACTGTTTCAACCGGTTTTGCGCTATGGTGAGGGCAAGCAGCGTGGCTTCGCGAAAACTTCTTGGTGAGGCTTTTCCTTTTCCGGCAATATTGAACCCCGTGCCGTGATCGGGCGATGTGCGAACAATCGGGAGCCCAAGCGTGACGTTCACGCCCGTATCGAACGCAAGTACTTTGAAGGGGAGCAGCCCTTGATCGTGGTACATTGCCACCACCATATCATAATTGCGGTACATGCCGGAACCGAAAAATCCATCAGCGGGAAATGGTCCTTCAACACGCAAGGTCGATGAGAGCCGTTCAATGCAGGGACGGATAATCTCCCGTTCTTCACTGCCCATAACGCCACCATCAGAGGCGTGGGGATTGAGCCCAAGTACGGCAATTCGTGGCGCTTGCAGGTCAAAATCGATCTTGAGCGATTGAGCGAGGTTGGTGAGAAAAATGTCGAGATTCATGGTGCGGATGAGTTGCGGCACCTTTTCAAGCGGTTCGTGGATTGTTGCAAGCGCAACCCGAAGCTCTGAGAGCTGATCGAAAAACATCATGGTTGGCGATGGTACGCCGAAGAGCGTGCCCAGCAATCCAGTGTGTCCATGCTCTTTGCAACCAGCCAAAGCAAGCGCCTCTTTGTGGATTGGTGCCGTCACCAAAGCATCGCAAATGCCCTTTCGGCAGAGTTCTGCGCCAGCCGTTATTGATGCAATGGCAAGTTCCCCTGCTTGTGCAGAGAGTGTTCCCGGCAGAATATTGTCCGGTTCGGCCACGCTGAGTATCGGCAGAATGCCACATCGTGCAGGCATCATCTCCTCGGCACTGTTAACCACTTTCAATTTTATCGGTAGATCGAGCGCTTTGCGATAATACTCAAGCACCTTGTACGACCCTGCCACCAGAAACGACGATGTTGCGCTTCCAAAGGTTAAAAAACTTTTCAGGATAATTTCCGGCCCAATGCCGTGCGGGTCACCGATCGACCAGACAATGCGCATGTTTCAGAGTCGTTTGTAGGCGTTAGCGATTTTTTCATCTTTTTGTACACCTTTCAGTGCAAGGAGCAGCAGTATTGGTTCTGGCAGCAGTATCACCAATCCCCAGTCAGCGTGGTGGGTAACTGTTGCGCCAATGCTCTTGAAATGTTCATTCATAAAATGGGCAACCGTCAGCCCTGCAAAAATATCGCAGAAAAAGAGGAGCATGGCGAGCATAATAAACTTGCGCTGCATCTCCCTGTTTTTATAGAGGAAAATGGCGCCCACCGAGACGGCAGCAGTTAACGGCGAAAAGGCACGTCCGGCAGCAGCGGCAAAGGTTGAGATGGCATCTGTAATTTCAAGTGGAGTGACATCAGAGATGAGAAAAATGTGACCGGCATTAAAGCTCCAGAAGGGTAAAAACATGCTTGTGATGGCAAGCAAGCCAACAAGGAGCAGGTAGAGGCTTTGGATTCTGGCAATCATGGATTCTGGTGGTTAGTGGGCGTTACTA
>CAIQSY010000046.1 GCA_903874585.1 uncultured Chlorobiaceae bacterium
AAAATTGACGAGGCACCAGCTTTGGCTACCTACTCGCTGCTTCCTATTCTTCAGGCGTACACCAAGGGAACCGGAGTTGATGTTGTAGCAAAAGACATCTCTCTTGCTGGAAGAATTATTGCAAATTTTCCGGAAAATCTGACAGAGAGCCAGAGAATTCCTGATTACCTTGCTGAGTTGGGCGCTCTTGCGCTGACACCTGAAGCGAACATTATCAAGCTGCCAAACATCAGCGCATCAATTCCGCAGTTGCAAGCAGCTCTTAAAGAGTTGCAGGATCATGGATATAACATTCCTGATTATCCTGAAGCGCCAGCAAACGATGCTGAAAAAGAGTTGCAGACAAGATTTGCAAAAGTTCTTGGCAGTGCTGTAAATCCTGTGTTGCGTGAGGGTAATTCCGATCGTCGTGCGCCGCTTTCAGTAAAGGCATTTGCTCAAAAGAATCCGCACAGAATGGGTGCATGGAGCAGCGATTCAAAGTCACATGTGGCTCACATGAGCAGTGGTGATTTTTATGGCAGCGAGAAATCAATGACGATGAACGAGGCCACCACCGTTGCTATCGAGTTTGTTGGCGCTGATGGTAATGCGAAAGTTCTGAAAGATAAAACCCCATTGCTTGCTGGTGAGATTATCGACACATCGGTGATGAATGTTCGTTCACTCCGCAAATTTTTTGCTGATCAGATTGCTGATGCTAAAGAGACGGGGATTTTATTGTCGCTGCACTTGAAAGCAACCATGATGAAGGTTTCCGATCCAGTCATGTTTGGTCATGCTGTGACCGTGTTTTACAAAGATGTTTTCGAGAAATACGCGGAAACCATCAAGGAACTTGGCGTGAATGTGAACAATGGGCTTGGCGATCTCTACGCAAAAATCCAGAAGTTGCCTGACGACAAGAGAGCTGAAATCGAGGCTGATATTCAGGCAGTGTATGCAACTCGTCCAGCATTGGCGATGGTTGATTCCGATAAAGGCATCACCAACCTTCATGTTCCAAACGATATTATTGTTGATGCTTCTATGCCTGTGGTGGTTCGCGATTCCGGCAAAATGTGGGGTCCAGACGGCAAATTGCACGACACCAAAGCGATGATTCCTGACCGTTGTTATGCAACAATGTATCAGGCAATCATGGAAGATTGTAAAAAACATGGCGCATTTAATCCTGCCACTATCGGCAGTGTGCCGAACGTCGGACTTATGGCTCAGCAGGCTGAAGAGTATGGTTCACACAACAAGACCTTCATGGCTCCAGCCAACGGCACCATTCGTGTTGTTGATACCACAGGTAACGTTTTGCTTGAACAACAGGTTGAAACTGGCGATATTTTCAGAATGTGCCAGGCAAAAGATGCTCCAGTTCGCGACTGGGTTAAACTTGCCGTTAACCGCGCACGCATTACTGGTGCACCAGCAATTTTCTGGCTCGACAGCAACAGAGCGCATGATGCTGAAATCATCAACAAAGTAACTGAATATCTGAAAGAGCACGACACCACCGGTCTGGATATCCAGATTCTCACGCCGGTTGACGCAATGCGCTTTTCGCTGGAGCGTTTCCGTGCAGGAAAAGATACGATCTCTGTTACCGGCAACGTGCTTCGCGACTACCTTACCGACCTTTTCCCAATCATCGAGCTTGGCACCAGTGCCAAAATGCTCTCGGTTGTGCCGTTGATGAACGGTGGCGGTCTCTTTGAAACTGGTGCAGGCGGTTCTGCTCCAAAACATGTTCAGCAGTTCCAGAAAGAGGGTTATCTCCGTTGGGATTCTCTTGGCGAGTTTTCTGCACTTGCAGCATCGCTCGACCATCTTTCCCGCACGTTCAATAACGAGAAAGCTGCCGTGCTTGCTGAAACGCTCGATCAAGCTATCGGGAAGTTCCTCGATAACGACAAGTCACCAGCACGCAAAGTTGGCCAGATTGACAACCGTGGCAGCCATTTCTACCTCGCCATGTACTGGGCAGAGGCACTGGCGGCACAGAGCAAGAATGCTGAGTTGCAGGCACGTTTTGCAAACATTGGCAATGCACTTGCAGAGAAGGAAGCAACCATCAATGCCGAGCTGATTGCTGCACAGGGCAAGTCAGTTGATATGGGTGGTTACTATCATCCAAATGATGAGTTGACTTCACAGGCAATGCGCCCAAGTGCAACCTTGAATGCAATTATTGATGCGTTCTAAGCAGTTCTCTTTTCGTATATAAGAGCTTACACAAACTAAAAAGCCCGGCGTAACAACCGGGCTTTTTGTGTTTAGCATTTTTTTAGAGCGTTGGCGATTATGCTTTTTTGGGAGTGTACAAAACGTAAAGCCCGAGAGTCTCCATAATTTCACCAGCCCAAAAGCCTTTGAAGACATGCGAGTATGGATCGTGCATGAAAGCGCCGGTCATTTCGCCTTTTGTTACCTGATGGCTCATCAGCATTTTATAAAGGCGCGGAATAACGCGATCCACAATTTGAGCATTGGCACCAGCCTTTTTACAGAGCAGCGCCCCTTTTAACGCAAGAGCAATCATGTGCGGATCTTTGTCGCCCGTACCGCTGGCGGCTGGAGCAACAGGCGCACTCTTTTCCCTGAACTCCGTTGGCACATAGGTGTCGGCAGGATGGGCGGTCAGCCAGCTATCGAGCCAGCCGAGAAAGGCAGTACACACTTTTGCAGCATTGGTAACCGCAGCGTTGCTGGTTTTTGAATAGACACAGTGGTACCAGAAATCCGCCGTTGCAGCAAATGGACGATACTGAAATCCTCCCCAGAAGGTATTTGGATCAGGTCCTTCCCACGTAAAGGTATTTTTTACCGCCTTGCCTAAAAACGAATCATCATAATGATAGACTGGCGCAAACGGTCCCGTAATGCCGGTGCTTTTTGCATAAGCCGTTTGTGCGTCAATCAGAAATTGCAGAGTGTTGGCGGCAGCGGTGTAATCTTTCAGATAATGCCACGGCAGCGCGTCTTGATAGCCGGCGTAATATGGTCCTCGAAACAGCGGCGCAGGCAGCACGGAGAGATTCTGACCTTTATTGGTGTACTCAAACGGCATGGCACCTTTATACACAATACTCTTTTTGGGATCGGTAATCAGCTTGAACTCTCTGAACATGGCGTTTCGCGCATTGAGCCATTTTGTTCTCATATCTCCCGTTTCCAGCGAGGCAAACAGGTCGAACGTGGTGATAAACCAGTGCAGCGAATCGCCAGCGGTTGCGAACTCATTGGGACGCAGTTCACGCCATGAAGGCCAGCACTCATACGCTTCGCCATAGGAGATAACGGCAGATTCTTTTCCTTTCTCTTTTGAATTAAACGCCGCGCCAGCATTCACAATCCAGTGAGAGCGCCATTTTGCGGTTGTTGATGGAATCACTCCAAAAAAGAAATATTTGATCAGCGCGTCCGCAAACGTGCGTGCCAATGTTAAATAGCGGCTCTCTTTTGTTGCTTGATACGCTCTCACATAGCCGCGAACCATCATGACTTGGCTTTCGGAAGTGCAGGCTCGCTCCTGATAATAGCCGCCACGCCCCAGCTCATCATCCATATTATTACGAATCAGCCCCTCTGGCGTGATAAGGTAATCGCCCGTGTATTTATCCTTTTGCGCCTTCCATTTCTGGATAAAACCATCCAGACTTGCGATTGCTGTGCTCATGGTTGCTCCGGTTGATGTTGAAAGTTTGTTCTTTGTGATACTTCCTGTTGGCTGTTATCCCGAGAATGGAAGCAGATTTACATTTTCACTTCAAAGAATGTAATCATTAATTTCTGAAGGTTTACAGCATCTCTTGTGCTATGCCGCAGCAAATAAGATTGTTCATTTTGCAGGGCAATGTGTAACTTCAGGCACGTCAGTTTCAAATAAAAAAACAGGTTAAAGCAAAACGTATGGCACAGAAAACCCTGAACGTCATGTTCATTGGCGATGTTGTCGGTACTCCGGGCTTGCAGATGGTTGGCCGGATGCTGAAGAGTTTTATCAGCAAGTATCGTGTTGATTTTGTGGTGTGTAACGGCGAAAACTCACATCATGGCAAAGGGTTGAGCCTTGAGGCGCTTAACCAGCTTCTGGAGGCTGGCGTGAATGTGGTAACGGGAGGCAACCATACGTGGAGCAACTTCAACTTTTTCGACACGCTGAAAACGCACCCGCAGGTGTTGCGTCCGCTGAACTATCCCAAAGGGACGTATGGCAAGGGTTACGGTATTTACAAGCTGCCGAATGGGCTTGGCGACATCGCGGTCGTCAATCTGCAAGGGCGAACCTTTATGTACTCCATTGATTGCCCGTTCCGCACCGCCGACTGGGTGATTAAGCAGATCAAGGAGCAGACTAAAGAGAGCGTGAAGTGTATTTTTGTTGATTTCCACGCCGAAGCCACTGCGGAGAAGATTGCGCTTGGCTGGTATCTCGATGGGCGCGTTTCAGCGGTTATTGGTACGCACACGCATGTTCCCACCGCCGACGAGCGTCTTCTGCCAAAAGGCACCGGCTACTGCACCGACGCCGGCATGACCGGTCCGCATCAATCCGTTATTGGTATGCAGATCAAGTCCGCCACCGACCGTATGCTCTACCAGACGCCGCACAAATACGAATGCGCTGAAGATGATGTCCACTTCTCCGGCATGTTGCTTTCGCTCGACCTCGCAACCGGCACAACAGTTGGTATTCAGCGGATTTTTTATCCCGAGTTTGAGCGTGGGGTGATCGGGTAGATGGGCTTGATATTGCCGTGAAAGAAGAGGTTACGGCACAGCATTACTATTCTGCCATTCTCAACCACATTGCCATGAGCATTCAGGAATACATCAAGAGCATCAACAAGCGCTACAAGGCTGGCAATGCAACGGAGCACAGCTACCGTGGCGATTTGCAGGTGTTGTTGCAGGAGCTTGCGCCGCAGGTTGAGGTGACCAATGAGCCGCAGCGGATTCTGTGCGGTGCGCCCGATTACATTCTGACGCGCAAGGGTATTCCGGTGGGCTACATCGAAGCGAAGGATATTGGCAAATCGCTCGACAGCAAACTTTACCATGAGCAGTTTACCCGTTACCGAAGTGGACTCTCGAACCTGATTATTACGGATTATCTCGAATTCCGGCTTTATCGCGATGGTGTGTTTGCCACGTCGGTAACGTTGGCTGAGGCGCTCGAAGCCAGCATTGTTGCCAAGCCTGAAAATTTTGCAGCATTCACAGAGCTGATTCGCGATTTCAGCCGCTATGAGGGGCAAACGATTACCTCGGCATCGAAGCTCTCGAAGATGATGGCGGCAAAGGCTCGTTTGCTGGCGGAGGTGCTTGAAAAAGCGCTCGGCAGTTCGGAGGGTGAACCGCTGATGCTGCATTATGAGGCGGATAATTCTCTGAAAGAGCAGTTGGAGGGATTCAAGCAGATTCTCATCCATGATATTACGGCGAAACAGTTTGCCGACATCTACGCCCAGACGATTGCCTACGGCATGTTCGCCGCACGGTTGCATGATCCGACGCTTGAGGATTTCAATCGCAGGGAGGCGGCGGAGTTAATTCCCAAAACCAATCCATTTCTTCGCAAGCTCTTTCAGTACATTGCGGGTTACGATCTCGACAGCCGCATGGTGTGGATTGTTGATGCGCTTGCCGACCTTTTCAAGGCTACCGATGTTGCGTCGCTGCTGAAGGATTTCGGTAAAGCGACGCAGCAGCACGATCCCATCATCCATTTCTACGAAACATTTCTTGCCGAGTACGATCCCGCATTGCGCAAAAGTCGCGGCGTCTGGTACACGCCGGAGCCGGTGGTTAACTTTATTGTCCGCGCCGTTGATGAGATTCTGAAGCAGGAGTTCGGCTTACGGGATGGATTGGCTGATACCAGCAAAACCACGATTGAGCTGAAGCGACCAACCACCGACAAGCGCTCAAAAGATGGCTACACGACGCAGCAGCTTGAGGTGCATAAAGTGCAGATGCTCGATCCCGCGACGGGCACGGGCACCTTTTTAGCGGAGATAATCAAGCATATCCACAAGCAATTTGCAGGGCAGGAGGGAGTCTGGAGCAACTACGTCGAGAATCATTTGATTCCGAGACTGAACGGTTTTGAAATTTTGATGGCTTCGTATGCCATGGCGCACCTGAAGCTCGATCTGCTGCTTGCTGAAACCGGCTATAAACCAACCGGAGAACAGCGCTTCCGCGTTTTTCTTACCAACTCGCTTGAAGAGCACCATCCCGAAACCGGCACGCTCTTTGCAAGTTGGTTGTCGCAGGAGGCGAACGAAGCAAATTACATCAAACGAGATACGCCGGTGATGGTGGTTTTGGGTAATCCGCCCTATTCCGTCAGCAGCAGCAATAAAAGCGAGTGGATTGAGCGATTGATTGCGGATTACAAAAAGGATTTAAACGAAAAAAATATACAGCCACTTTCCGACGACTACATCAAATTCATTCGATTTGGGCAACATTTTATTGACAAAAACGGAGAAGGCGTTTTAGCATACATTTCAAACAACAGCTTTATTGATGGTTTGATACATCGCCAGATGCGGAAAAATCTGCTGGAGAGTTTTGATAAAATCTACATTCTTGATTTGCACGGGAATAGCAAGAAAAAAGAGATTTGCCCTGATGGGTCAGTTGATCAAAACGTGTTTGATATCATGCAAGGTGTTTCCATCAATATATTTATCAAAACAGGGGAAAAAGCTAACAATGAATTAGCTGAGGTTTTTCATTATGATTTATTTGGGAAAAGGGAATACAAGTATGACTTTTTGCATGAGAAATCGTATAAAAATATTGAGTGGAAAATATTGGATATGAATAGCCATTATTTCTTTTTTGTTCAAAAAAACTTTGAATCAAAAGATAAATACGATTCTGGATTTAGTATTAATAATTTATTTGGAGTAAATGCAAGTGGAGTAAAGACAGAGCGAGATCATCTGGTAATTCAATTTAAAGAAAATGATTTGATTGATATAAAAAATGATCTTCTCAGTTTAGATGAAAATGTTTTTCGTTTAAAGCATACTCAAAAACCAGATGGTCGAGATTGGAAAATATCTTATGCAAAGCAAGATATCAAAATAAATACAGGTGAGATTACAAATATTTTATATCGTCCTTTTGATATAAGAAAAACTATTTATACAGGCAAAAGCAAGGGATTTATTGCATATCCAAGAGATGAGGTAATGCAGCATTTTATTAATCACAAAAATATTGCAATACTATCATGTAGGCAGCAATCTACTTTTGATTTTCAGCATATTTTGGTTTCCAAATCTTTGGTTGATATGTGCACAGTGTCGCTGCAAACAAAAGAAACAACCTATGTTTTTCCTCTCTACCTCTATCCTGAATCCGACAATCAAATCACAACCGACGGACAACAACCGCGCACCCCAAACCTCAACCACGACATCGTCAATCAAATAGCAACAGCACTCAGCTTAACCTTCATCCCAGAAAAAGAAGAAACCGCCGAAACCTTCGCGCCGATTGACCTCCTCGACTACATCTACGCCGTCCTTCACAGCCCAGCCTATCGCGCCAAATACAAAGAGTTCCTGAAAATCGACTTCCCAAGAGTGCCGTACCCGAACAACCAGCAAACCTTCTGGCAACTCGTCGCACTCGGCAGCGAACTGCGTCAACTGCACC
>CAIQSY010000047.1 GCA_903874585.1 uncultured Chlorobiaceae bacterium
GACGAAGATTCGCCACGAAACAAGCGTGCCGGCATCTTGATGACTCTCTATTCTTTGCTCACTGCCAAGTCTTTCAGCTTCATCTGCCACTGTGCTCTGCCATTCCACACACGCTTCTCGATTGAGTAGATCATGGTGAATGGCGCTGTTGCAGCAGCGATGAGTTCAGTGTAGATGTCGGGGCGATCAAACCCGATAACGTCAAACAGTCGCCCGCTTTTATCCCTGATGGAAAATTTGACATGTCGCTCTTTGAACAGCTTTGGTTGACCGTACAGCACAAGATTGTCGGTGAGGAACAGTGGCTCGCGATTGCCAAATCCAAACGGGGCAAACTGCCCAAGCACGTTAATGAAGTTGTCGGTAATCTGCTGAAGCTCAAGTCGGGAGTCGATAACCAGCTCTTTCTGGCGCTGGGTGATGGAGAGTTGACTGCTGCACACCTCATCAAACATTGCCCGAAATCCTGAGAGATTCTGCGGGTAAAGCGTTAAACCAGCAGCTTGATGATGCCCGCCAAACTGTTCGAGATAACCACTGCACTGCTGCAGCACGGCATGAATATCAAGCCCCTCAACGCTGCGCACGGAACCTCGAATCATCCCGTTCATCCCGCCAAGAATAACCGTGGGGAGATAGTGCTTTTCAATCATTTTTGAAGCGACGATGCCAAGTACGCCGAGGTGCCACGATTCATCGTACAAGACAATGGATGAGCAGTATGAGGCAGTATGGTTCCCGAGCATTTTTTCAGCTTTTGCCATAATATCAGCATCCAGCTCACGGCGCTCCATGTTGATACGGTCAAGCTCCTCAGCGTGGCGTTTGGCATCAGCGGAAGAGTGTGCAATCAACCACTCCACCGCTAAATGTGCCGAGTGCATTCTGCCAGCAGCATTAATGCGCGGTGCCAGACCAAACGAAATATGAAACATCCCGAAATCCGCAGCAGGAAGCTTCATCAGCGAGAACATCGCTTTAAGATTGTTTCGCGGCTTCGTGCGCATTCGCTGAATGCCTTCGCGCACCAGCGTGCGATTTTCGCCCTCCAGCGCCACCATATCGGCAGCCGTGGCAATAGCGACAAAATCGAGATATTGCTGCCAGCTTTCAGGGTTTGCGCTGGTTTGTTCGGCAATTGCCTGAATGAGTTTGAAAGCAACACCAGCACCGCAAAGCTCGCGGAATGGATAGGTGGTGCCACGCACCTTCGGGTTCAAAATTGCATAAGCTTCGGGCAGCTCATCAGCTTCATGGTGGTCGCACACAATCACATCAACGCCATGCTGCTGACAACGCTGGATTGCCGCATTATCGCGAATACCGCAATCGACGGTAATCAGCAGCGTTACCTTGCGTTCAAAGAGCGCATCAATCCCCTCTTTCGACAACCCATATCCTTCAATAAAACGGTCATTAATGTACCATGAAATATCCGCGCCCATCTCCTTTAAAAAGAGAAACAGCAGCGCCGTGCCTGCGGTACCATCAACATCATAATCCCCATAGAGCATAATCTTCTCCTTATCGCGCACCGCCCGCAGCACCCGCTCAACAGCTTGCGCCATATCCTGTAAAAGAAAGGGCGAATGAAGATGAGCGATGGAGGATCGGAAAAAATCTTTCGCCGCTTCAAACGTTCCAATACCACGATTGCACAACGCACGCGCAATGGGCAACGAAACATTAATCGCCGCCGACAGTGCAAGCACGTTCTCTTCATCAGGCGTAAGGATATTCCAGCGGAATCGTTTCATAGTGGGGCTCAAGGGTAGAAAAAAATCTTCGGCAATGTAGGCAAACCGAACGGCATTTTCTCTGAAGGAGTGAATATTTCTTACATTAAAAGCTGACAGCGGCTGATTCCGCACCGCCCAAAATGACC
>CAIQSY010000048.1 GCA_903874585.1 uncultured Chlorobiaceae bacterium
GATATGTGCACAGTGTCGCTGCAAACAAAAGAAACAACCTATGTTTTTCCTCTCTACCTCTATCCTGAATCCGACAATCAAATCACAACCGACGGACAACAACCGCGCACCCCAAACCTGAACCACGACATCGTCAATCAAATAGCAACAGCACTCGGCTTAACCTTCACCCCAGAAAAAGAAGAAACCGCCGAAACCTTCGCGCCAATTGACCTCCTCGACTACATCTATGCCGTCCTTCACAGCCCAGCCTATCGCGCCAAATATAAAGAGTTCCTGAAAATCGACTTCCCAAGAGTGCCATATCCGAAAGATCAGCAAACCTTCTGGCAACTCGTCGCACTCGGCAGCGAACTGCGTCAACTGCACCTGCTCGAAAGCCCGACCGTTGACCAGCGCCTGACCAGTTATCCCGTCAGCGGCGATAACATTGTCGGCAAACTCAACTATCACAACGGCAAAGTTTACATCAACGAAACCCAATATTTCGATGGCGTTCCGTTGCTCGCATGGGAGTTTTACATCGGCGGCTACCAGCCCGCACAAAAATGGCTCAAAGATCGGAAAGGCATGGCGCTCAGCTACGACGACGTCCGCCATTACCAGCGCATCATTGTAGCACTGGCGGAGACAGCAAGGATTATGGGGGAGGTTGATGCGGTTGGGGTGGAGTGAAGCTTCGTACGGAGTTCATATTCGCTGATATCAACATCATCATTCCAGATATCACACCATAATTTCACGGATCAACCCGAAGGCTGAAAAAAATGCTTAAAAATAAAATCGGTTCTTTTTTCGTTAAAAATGTGTTTCTTCACTATTGGTTGGCTTTCACCAATCAGGGGCTTTTCATCATGTGTACCATAGAAAACCATGCAACTCCTTCTTGAAGTGCCAAGCAATCTGCCTGATGCAGCACAATGCACACCGCAGCAATTCATAAAAGAGGCCAAACTGGCCATGGCCATCAAACTTTTTGAAATGAACCGGCTGTCGTCGGGAATGGCTGCTGCGTTTATTGGGATGAGCAGGGTCGAATTTCTTGCTGATCTGCACCGATACGGTGTACCAATGATTGATTTGGATCAGAATGAACTTGCCCAGGATGTCAGCAATGCCTGATCAAACTAAAGTGGTTGTTATCAACACCACACCGCTTATTGCATTGACCGCGGCAACCGGTAACCTTGACGTACTTCGTAGTCTCTATTCAAGGGTAATCGTCCCCTGTGAGGTGGCAAAAGAAATCAGGGCTGGCGGTCATGATGCTTTTGGGGTCGAGGTGTTTGAGCAGGCATCCTGGTTAGACATTAGCCCTGAGCCAATAGCGCTCATGCCCTATCTGCAAAACACGCTCGATAGCGGAGAGGCATCTGTCATACAAACGGCCTTACAGCTTGGCATCAATCTGGTATGCATTGATGAAATACTTGGCAGGCGTGCGGCTCGTTTGTCAAACCTGAATGTTACCGGTGCTATCGGCGTATTGCTCAAGGCAAAATCCAAAGGATATCAAGTATCAATGACTGATGCAATAAGCCAGATGCGCAAGCACGGCATTTGGCTCAGCCAAAATGTTATCGATTTTGCCCTGACTCACTGACTTGATCTCCCTCAAAGAGAGTTTGACGGATAAAGTTTGTTGTCTGCGGTTTAAATGTGGATTGAATTGGCTAATACGTTGACGAGCGTCCGTGTGTGCTTGTGTTGCAAGAGGATAAAAACAGGCAACCTGTTCATGTTGTTTGGGGAATCGCCAGTGGCAAAGTATCACCAGCCGTGCTTATAACTGCTTATCGGCCAGAGCCCGATAAGTGGGACGATAATTTCACCAAGAGAAAAAAATGAATACCAGAAAACATACCAAGTTTGTTCACGAAGGTAACTATGCGGCAGAAGTAGAAATCGAGATTATTGATTCTGAAGATGGCTGGACACCTTATATCAGTCTTGATGATGCGTTAAAACTCGACAGGGTGCGAGAGGCACTCCAGTCGGGTGATGTTGCGGCTGCCAGCACATACGCGAAAAAGGTCTATGCGTTATCAACTGTCGCGGCATAAATTTTTTGTGTCACACTGGTGATGAGTATATTACTATCAAGAAAAAGAATCACTTAACCTCCCAAAAATCACACTCTTCAGTAATCCGAATATCAATCTCCTCTTTCGACAGCGTACCAGAAGGCTTATAATCCATTATCCAATTAAAGGCAGCGTTCTTGCTGTTCTGAGTACTTTTTTGGGGGAGAAGCGCGTTATAGTCAGATTCACGTAAAACCACAACAGTAGGTTTATTGCCTTTTAGAATATGTACTGGACCAAATGCAAGAGCTTTTTCAAGAGCTATCATACCTCGATGGTTAAGGTCAACTGCTGTAATGGTATTCATTGCTTTTGGCGCTGACACGGTAAAAATAATCCTTATTCTATTCCAAGTCAATTATTTCTTCATAATGATGGTGTGAACCTATCCAAAACCATACAAGCCCCTCTCACTCTCCTTTCTTTCGCTAACGCACGGTAACGTAATCCGATGCGGGCTGACCAAAAATTCCCAACCTTTTTCAACCGCACAGATGGATGGCGAGGATTGCTTCGAAGTAACTCAAAATTTTTATCAGCTAAATTTTGTATATCCTTTGGCATTTGTTGGTAATGACACCAAAACTCCGATATGGTAAAATGATTCACAGCGGTTTTGCTCGACCAGCCACAAATTCACTGTCGGCATATTCTCCAAGTGTATCCAGGCGACCAGCCACAATATCAGTTTCAATTTTTTTATCCCACTCAAACCATTCTGCAAACTTTAAAAGTTGATCCGGGGTGAGTTTTGATACTGTCGTTTTAAGTTCTTGAGTGTTCATCATATTTTTTTCTCCAAATTAGCTATGCTTGAGTTTTATAATATTTACATCAATTATTGACGCATTCTCAACCGTCTATGAAAAGACAGTATATTAATTGAAGTGTAAACCTTGTTTCATTTTGTGCTTGACGGTCGTAATCTTTGCTGCTGCAACAGAATCCAGATCCATGAACCACTCTTCATAAGGGCTTGTTCCGTCTTCGCGGAGGTATTCTTCGACCGTTGCAGTTCATAGATAAAAGGTAACGTAAAGGTTACTGTAATGCGATAATAATATGTGTAGTTTCTCCTTTCTGCATACAATTAATTTGTTTTTTTAGTATTTGTGTCGGAAATACAATCTCTTGGTCAATCAGTAAAGCAGAGTATCTTGACGATTTTGAAATCCTTAAATCCTTAAACTGGAGGTGCGTTTATGTGTTGACCTGAAAATTCTACCCATGAAAAAGCAGGCTCAACCCTGTTTATACCCACTCCGCACCGCCTCTTCCATACGCACCACTTCATCATCAGTGAGAACGGCGAAATGTGATTCCCGCTTTGTTGCCGACAAATGCCCGTTGTTCTGGCGGCAAAGCTTGATAAACAGATCAATGCTATGATCGGGCATATCCACAATATCCTGAATGGCTCGCTTGGTATTGTCGTAACAAGCAAGAAAATCAAGCTCCTCCCGCAGCTCCTTTTCAACTGTTTGTATCACAAACTCATACAGAGCTTCAACTTGAATGGTCATGTCAAGGTAGCTGTACCAAATTTTTGTGTCGCCGGTAACCGTCATAACGCCAAGCTCATCAAGCTCATAGTCAATCAGTTGCAGCAGCGGCGCTGAGTATGCTTCAAGAGAGCTGGTGTAGAGAAGAGGATTTTTCAGCATTGCAGCAGAAACAGGAAACATCAATCCCGCTGGAACAGCACCTCTCTGAGAAAGGATATTATGAATGAGAAAGCGATGCAGCCGACCGTTGCCATCTTCAAAAGGGTGCAGGAAAACAAATCCGTATGAAATTATGGCAGCATGAACAATAGACGGCACTGGATTCTGCTTCAGCTTCCTGTGGGTAGCGAGTAGCCCCTCCATCAGCGCCGGAATATCTTCCGGTTTTGGGCAGACATAGTGAACGCGCTGCTGCTGAAACGAGATGCTTTCGCCAATGTAATTCTGCGTTTTCCGGTAATCGGTATCACGAAAACGAGAATCCACAATGCTGTTTTGAGCCTCAATCAGCAGTAGTTTTTCACAAAAGTCTCGCTGCTCAGCTCTTGTAAGCAACGTGATAAACTTCTCCGCCCGAGAAGCACTTGGCGTTATATGCTCAATCTCAAACGATGATTTGGTTTCCCGATTGTAAAGATAGTGTAACGCCCGCTTTAAAAGCTCTGGCGGGTAAGTCGTCACAATCTCTGTACAGCGCTGCTGAAGATTGAGCTGTTCCAGAGCGGCAAGTTTTTCCGTGCGTCGGATGATTGGGCAGAATGCAGGATTACCAAGAAGATTATCCAGAATTCGCTGGCGCTGCACCCGCAGCCCTTGCGTTGTGTAGTAAAGTTGTTGTTCGAGCAGCTCGATGTAATTGCCTTTAGCAAGATCGGGCAACGGCAGCATTTTGCCGGTCAAGTATTCAAACAGGAACCAGATTTTGCGTGCATATTTTCCTGTTGGCTTCGAGGCTATCCAATCGGTGATCTCCTTTTCCGCGATGACGTTGAAAAGCGTGGCAAGAATGGCAAGGTTAATCCCATCATATTTTAGCGCAAATTCCAGATGATCGCCCGTGCTTTCACCCGGCCAATATGACAGAGGATACATCTCCTCAACCTGTTCATTCTGAATAATGGCATTCTTGACTCCCGACGGACTGACTGAGGAGATGTGCCAGTTCGGGATGATGTTCAGGTGAAATTGCTCTACCAGAAAAGCATAACCCGCAAAACGATTCTGAATCATAGGTTCGGCTGAAAAAGTGTTA
>CAIQSY010000049.1 GCA_903874585.1 uncultured Chlorobiaceae bacterium
GAGTCAGCCAATTACCGCATTTGGCAATACTTCATCGAATACGCCTGAAAACATCTCAACAACCACAGAACCTGTAATCCAGCCTAAAAACACTCTCTCTCACATGCAGGGGTTTTTCAAAAATGTTACTCAATATTTTGGAACACGATACCGATCCGGTGGTCAGACTCCGGCAGGGTTCGACTGTTCAGGATTTGTGAGGTTTATGTACGATAAGGTGTTTAATATGACGCTTCCACGCTCTTCACGAGAAATGTCAGTACTTGGTCAGCGTGTCAGCAAAGAGGAGCTGCAACCTGGTGATCTGGTGTTTTTCAATTTAAAAAGTAAGCACATAGACCATGTAGGAATTTTTATTGGTAACGATACCTTTGTCCACTCCTCTCTCTCGAAAGGAATTACAGAGAATCAGTTGAAACAGAAGTATTTCGATAAACAGTTTGCTGGAGCTGTCCGGTTACTTGAACTTCCTAAAGCAACGCCATCTGTAACTCCAACCGCAATTCCTGTACCGCAGGAGAGTGCGCCGGACATCATTAAGCCATCGTAAATTAACTTATTGCATAAAACAAGAAGAGCTGCCAGTTATCCACTATAACTGGCAGCTCTTCTTATGACCACGACAACCAAGAGAGAAACACCACTTTCTTTACTTTTTCCCTTCATCTTTTTTTGGCAATTCGACCTTCAAATGAAGCTCACGAAGCTGGGTAAGCGTTACTTCTGAAGGGGCAGACATCATCAAATCCTGCGCCTGCTGATTCATTGGGAAGGCGATAACTTCACGGATATTCTGCTCGTCACGGAGAATCATGACAAGACGATCGACACCAGGCGCAATGCCTCCGTGCGGTGGAGCGCCAAGTTTGAATGCTTCGATCATGTGGCCAAAGCGCGTGTCAACCTCTTCACGTGAGTATCCAGCAATACCAAAGGCTTTATACATGATCTCCGGCTTGTGGTTGCGGATAGCGCCGCTGGAGAGTTCAATGCCATTGCAGACAATGTCGTACTGATAAGCGAGAATATCGAGTGACGGCACGGTTTCGAGCGCCTCCATTTCACCTTGCGGCATGGAGAATGGATTGTGCGAAAAGTCGATCTTTTTTGCATCCTCGTTATACTCAAACATCGGGAAGTCAACAATCCAGCAGAATGAGAGTTCATCGTTATCGAGCGTAAAGAGGTCGGCAAAGTAGTTGCGCATACCACCCATAATCTTACAAGTTTCTGCCCATTGTCCAGCACGAAAAAAGACTACATCGCCTGTTTCAAGATCAAGTTTCGCTTTTAGATCAGGAAGTTCATTTAACACATACTTGACAATCGGCCCTTTTGGACCTTCTTCCCTAAACTGAATATAGGCAAGACCATTATAGGCAGGACCGAATTGGGCACTAAGCTCTAATGCTCGTTTGTCAGCCTTATCATAAAAGAGTCTTGATTCGTTACCACGACCCTTCAGCACAAGAGCCTTTACGCAAAAGTCTTGTATTGTGTTATTAGAAAAAACCTTGAAATCTGAATCTTTAAACAAATCCGTTACATCCTGTATCTCGATCGGAATTCGCAAATCCGGCTTATCGGTGCCAAAACGGTTCATCACCTCTTTATAGCTGATACGCGGAAATGGAAACTGCGTCATGCGCTTGTGCGACATGGTTGTGGTCAAATGCTGCATCATCCCCTCAAGAATGGCAAAGAGATCATCCTGCTCTATAAATGCCATCTCCATATCGAGCTGATAAAACTCACCAGGGCTGCGGTCAGCACGGGCATCTTCATCGCGGAAACAGGGCGCAATCTGGAAGTAGCGTGGAAATCCGGAGACCATGAGCAATTGCTTGAACTGCTGCGGTGCCTGTGGCAAAGCATAAAATTTACCCGGATGCAGACGGCTTGGCACCAAGAAATCGCGAGCGCCTTCAGGCGAACTTGATGTAAGAATTGGCGTCTGTATTTCAATGAAGTTTTGCGCTTCGAGATAGTGACGCATGGCAGCAATAATGCGGCTGCGGAAAATGATATTCTCGTGAATTTTTTCGCGACGGAGATCGATAAAGCGATATTTCAAACGAAGCTCTTCGGAGGTCTGTACCTCATCAGCAACCGGAAACGGGAGGGGTTGCGCATGACTTTCAACCGTAAGGCTGCTTAACACAACCTCAATTGCACCCGACGCAAGTTTCGGGTTGATTGCACCTTCAGCTCGTGGCACCACGACGCCTTCAACACAAATTACTGATTCAATATGCAGGTGTTCAGCTTGCGCAAAAAGCTCATGCCGCTCAGGCTGAATAACAAGCTGGCTGATACCGGTATGATCGCGCAAATCGATAAAAATCAATCCACCATGATCACGTTTTCTGTGAACCCATCCGGCAAGCCTGACCGTGCTCTGCTCACGAGCCGGGTTCAATAAACCGCAATAATCTGAGCGGAAGCGGTTGTTCAACGTCTGTGAGCTCTCTGCATTGCCCATATCTATAGATTTCCTTTGGAATTAAGATGATAACTGAATGAAAAAGTCTGAATATGAAGAATTTTTAATAATTTAGGAAACTTCCCTACCTTTCGGAAAATCTTCGCAAGGCACATCTGCTGCATCAACACCAGCTCTCCGTTGAGCAACGGCCAACCATTAATAAACCAGCTCTCCCCCAAACTCTGTGATAAGCAGACGGATGACCTCATTCTGCTGTGACAGCTCTTGGAAAAGCGTAAAAATGCTCTTCTCTTTGGTGCAGGCATCTTTTTCAGCATCGTAGAGAATCGTCAGTTGAAATGGCAAAGCATAAAACTCCGATATTTCGCGTTGCAGTGTTGCACGCTCCTGCAAGAGCTCTTCGTAGGAAAATTTGCGGCAACAGGATATCGAAAGTGCACCATTCGCACTGCATGACACCAACTCGCACGATTGCAGATGCGTTGCCATGATGTTATGCGTTGTTCGCACGAGATGCTCAAGAAATTGATGCCACTCAACCTTCAGCTCTGCAAGGTTAGCAATCTTATAAGTCGCGGAATTGCTACTGTTGGATGATGCTGGATTTGTAACCGGCAAGCGTGGTTGTTTTGTGGCAGGATTGGTGGCAAAATTGGAAAACTTTTTTTGCCATGAATCAAGATCAAGCTCTGTTGATATCGCTGCTTTTTTGCCTGATGATGGCAGAGAAACCTTGGCAGGTACAGCGACGGGAGATGACGATAAGCTGGTAACTGCCGGCTCTTTCAGGTGCTGCTCAGGGGCTTTTTTTTTTGAGGCGACGGCGTAGTAGCTGTCGATGTCGATGATGAGAGTGGTGCGTGCACCAGATCAATCAATTTCAGCAATGCAAGTTCAAAACGAAATTGATACTCAAACTGAAACTTCAGCTCCTTCTGTGTCAACAAAAGGAAATCAGCCATCTGCATAACACCACGTGGAGAAAAATTACCGGCATCGCGCTGATAGCGTTCACGTACAGCGTCAGGACGTTCAATAAGTTTTGTCGAAGAGAGATTCTGCACCACAAGAAAATTGCGCAGATGCTCAATCAACTTCTCTAAAAAATCCTGCTCATCATACCCGTTTTTGATAACGAACTGCGCCACATCAAGCATCTTTACAGGGTTTTGCGCGGCAACAGCATCGGTGACATCAAACATGGTATCGTCATCAATATAATTCAGCAGCTCAGCAACGCCCTGATAGCTGATGGCGCCATCGTGGTCATTCTCAGCAGAAAAGGCAATCACCTGATCGAGAATGCTCTGCGCATCGCGCATGGAGCCTTGCGCCTTGCGCCCGACAAGCTGAAGCGCATCGCCCTCCACAACAATATGTTCAGCATCACAGATAGACTGAAGCTGCTTCTGAATAGCATCGAGCGGAATACGCTTGAAGTTGAAGCGCTGACAGCGTGATGATATGGTGGCTGGAATTTTGTGCAGCTCCGTTGTCGCAAAAATGAAAATAGCGTGCGGAGGTGGCTCCTCCAGCGTTTTCAAAAATGCGTTAAATGCTGCAATAGAGAGCATGTGCACCTCATCGATAATATAGACGCGGTACTTCCCTTTCTGCGGTCCATAGCGCACATTCTCACGGAGTGCACGAATATCGTCAACACTGTTGTTGGATGCTGCATCAAACTCAGAAATATTAAGGCTGGTGCCCGCCTCAAAGTCGCGGCAACTTTCGCACTTGCCACACGGTTCAGTCACCTGCAGCAGATAATCAGGATCATCCGTCAATCTCTGGCAATTGAGCGCTTTGGCAAAAATTCTTGCCGCAGTTGTTTTGCCAACGCCACGTAATCCCGAAAAAATATACCCATGCCCCACACGACCCATACGCAGCGAATTCTGGATAGTTCGGGTTACGTGCTCCTGAGCAGTAATGTCGGAAAACTTTGCCGGACGATATTTTCGTGCTATAACTTGATAACTCATGAATGGTATTGATTACGCTCCTCGAACAACGCTACAAGCGGCATATTCATGCTGCTTTTCAGAGATGCAACAACATCTCTGCTGATAGCTTCCAAATGTACATTATTACTCTCCGAAATCAGAGTACCGTTTGCATCAACATGCAAATCCTGTGGAATAATTGTATAGAGATTATAAAGGGTAAAGCTGTAAAGATCGGTACGTATCGCAAAATCACCTCCTGCTGTACTATGAAGAACATCGCTCTGTTGAAGCAGTTCTACTACTTTTCTTACATCAGCCGGAGAGATTCCATGGTTAAATTCCACCATTTTCTTCATGTTCAGTAAGCGACCATTTTTCTGCCCCTGCCAGATTTGATCCAAAAGTGAGACCGCGAGCGACAAGCTCTGCAGAGGATTAAACTGACGCGACACGGTATTGATGGGACGCAAAGCTCCGAGGCAAAAGACAAATTCAGCGCCGGTCAGCACCACAACCCAGCCGGTGTAAATCCAGAAAAAAAGCATCGGGATAACCGACAAAGCACCATAAATATGCTCAAAAGTCGAGAGCTGAGTGACATAAAAGGTAAACCACTGTTTGGAGAGTTCAAACAAAACTGCGGCTAATAATGCACCGGAAAAGGCGTGGACAAAGCGCACTCGCCGATTCGGCACCAGCATGTACAGCAGAAAAAAAGCAACAATGGAGTTGAAAAAGGGCAGGTAGGAGAGCAATATGGTTTTGAATTCCAGCAAGGTACCTTCAGTAAAGATGGTGTACCACACATACGAGCTTGCCGCAAGACTACTGCCAACAAACACCGGTCCAAGCGTCAGCACCGTCCAATAGAGCGTAAATCCCTGCAATCCTTTGCGCGGACCATGCACCTCCCATATTTCATTCAGCGTTGTATCAACTGTTGAAATGAGTGAGAGGGCGATCATGAACAAAAAAAGTCCACCTATAAGTGGGACACTAGTCGTTTTTCCAATAAAATCAGAGAGATAGTGATGCAGTACTGCCCCTGCACTTGGCATGAAATTCTGCACAAGAAAATCCTCAAGCGAACGCTTGAATGGAGCAAACACCGCAAAAACATTGAGGATAGAGAGAATCACCGCAAGAATCGGCACAATTGAGAGCAGCGTCTGAAATGCGAGAGAGCTGGCACCAAGAAAAATTTTATCATGCGTAAAATTCTTCCAGAAAAAAGGAAAAAATGCACGCAGATATGCTCCAAACGACATGCGTTCACTCTCAACTGCATGTGGATCTTTTTTCTCCATGTTCATCTTTTGTACAAGTGGCTCTTCATAATAACGCCGTTTTATGGCTGATGTACAGGTTCACTATAAACCGAGCGAACATTGGTCATTACAATGAGTCCGATAATAAAAAAGAGCAAGAGCGAAGCCAACGCTATTTTCTGGCTGCCCGCGTAGGATGAGACCAATCCAAAGACCACAGGACCAACAACTGCCGAGGCTTTACCGAAACTACCATCATAAAATCCAAAAAATTCAGCCAGATGTTCGCGCGGAGTTAATCTTGTCATCATTGCACGAGAAGCTGCCTGCGATGAACCCATCGATATTCCCGCTAACATTCCGGTGGAGAAAAAAAGCTCTTTGCTGTTGGCAAAAATTGCAGCACACACCACCACAATCCAAATCATTAACGTGATAACGATGGTACGTTTTGGTCCAATCTTATCAGTAATAAAACCAAACAACAGTGAACCGACTATAGCTGTCGTTTGTACCAGCATGAAAAAAAGAATCAGCTCACCAGTTGTGAAGCCAAGAGTGTTTTGCGCATAAATTGAGGAGAAGGCGATAATGGTGATAATGGCATCATTATAGAAAAAATAAGCAAGCAGAAAACGCGCCAGATCGCGATAGTGAAGAATGTGCTGTATTGTGTGCTTGACCTCACGAATTGATTGAACGAGCGCTGTGACGGAGATTGCTGATCGGTTCTCTTTTTTTTCATCGCGTAGTACCAGAAAAAGTGGCGCCGCAAAAAGGGCAAAAAATATGGCTGAAATAAGAAAACTCATCTGCACGTTGGAAGCATTGGCGAGTACAATGCCGTCACGTAACAGCGGTTTCACCAGCAACAAAATGGAGAGTGCACCAAGATAACCCATCGCAAAACCATAGCCGGAGACTCTTCCGACACTTTTATCAGAGGCAAGCTCCTTTAAATAAGCATCATAAAAGACCAAGCCACCCTCAAAACCCATGTTCGCCATCATAAAGAGGAGTGCTGCTATAATCGCCATGCCCTGGGCTGAAAAAGAGAGCAGTGCGGTGGCAATAATAGAGGTAAGCGTAAAAAAAAGCAGAAACCGTTTGCGCTTGCCAGAATAGTCGGCGGCTGCACCAAGTACGGGCGACACCAAAGCAACCAGCAACATTGAGAGGCTAACGCTGAACCCCCACAAGGCATCGCCTGAGGGGGAACCATTGCAAATCACATTTTTAAAATAGAGAGGAAAAGTAAACGTGACCATCATCACGCTGAAAGAGGTGTTGGCAAAGTCAAAAAGCAGCCATGAAAAGACCTTATATTTCTGCTTTGCAATCAACAACTCCTTACACTCCAGCAAGATGCAGAAAAAGCGACTCAAACAGCCCTCGTCCATCAAGGGAACCAAGTTGTTTGTCGCTTGCCCGCTCAGGATGCGGCATTAAACCAAGTACATTCCCCTGCCGGTTGATAATACCTGCAATGTTTTTCGCTGAACCATTCGGATTGGCTTCATCCGTAATTCGCCCCTCTGCATCGGTATATTTAAAGACGACTTGATTATGCTCTTCAAGGCTTTCAATCACCTCTGGTGGCGCAAAGTAATTACCTTCACCATGAGCAATCGGGATGCGCAGTACCTCATCTTCAGGATAGAGGCTGGTAAACATGGTTGAACCGTTTACCGCACGAATCGTGGTTTGGCAACAGAGAAACTTTTTATCGCGATTACGGGAAAGAGCGCCCTCAAGCAGACCACTTTCAAGCAAAACCTGAAAACCATTGCAGATACCAAGCACCGGATAGCCTTTGTGCGCAAACTCTATAACCTCCTGCATAATGGGAGAAAAACGGGCAATTGCGCCAGCTCTCAAATAATCGCCATAAGAAAATCCTCCCGGCAGAACAATTGCTTGTGCGCCCTGAAGATCGTGATCATTATGCCAAAGCATCACTGGCTTGACGCCAGTAAATGAGGCAAGAGCGTGTTGTGTATCGTGATCACAGTTTGAACCAGGAAAAACAACAACGCCAACAGTTATTTCAGACATAATTGAGTGCTCTATGAATTAATCTCTTCCAGTTCAAGCGAATAATTTTCCATTACCGGATTCGATAACAGCTTTTGTGCTATTTCGTTAGCAATGCGTTCAGCCTCTGAACGTTGCTCCTCATTGATTGTTACCTCAATATATTTTCCGATTCGTGTTGATCCTGCGCTGCGATAACCAAGATTTTTCAAAGCGTGATCGACTGCTTTACCTTGAACATCAAGAATTGACTGGCGAAGGGTAACGTTGATTTTTGCGATATAGGGCATGGTCACAAATGATGGGTGAACGAAAAAAAATCAGAGCTGCCACTGACGACGGACAAACAGCGTGATTGACCTTATAATACCGACGAGAATATACAACAACATGGCAAGAAAAAAAGCCTTTGCATGAAAGAGCAAAACGCAAAACATGGCAATAATGTAAAGCGACATCTGCACCGGTTGTCGTCTGAATGAGTCGATTGTTGGTTTTGGCAGTGCGTCATAATTCACCTTACTGACCATCAGCAACGCAAGAAAAATTGATAACACTGCTAAAACTGTTTGCATAGAGGCGGGCTGAAAAAGAGGATCGACGCTCATCCAGAGCACAAAGCCAACAATCGTCAAGGCTTGTGCCGGTGTCGGCAGTCCGGAAAATGACTCTTTTTCATAACCTATCATACTGATGTTAAAGCGCGCCAGCCTGAGACCGCTGCCAATCATCAGCAAGGAACTGATACAGATGCCGATAATGCCAGGAAAACTTTCAAGCCCAAATTTATAAACAAGATATGCAGGGGCAGCACCAAAAGAGACAAGTTGCGGAAGAAGCCGAAGCCTTCACAGCTGTCGCTGCAAAAACATCATGCGAACTAGCCAAAAGCAAGATCGTGA
>CAIQSY010000050.1 GCA_903874585.1 uncultured Chlorobiaceae bacterium
CGCTCATGCCACCATAAGAACTGGCAGATTTTAGAACAACATAGCCTGAAGCAGCAAGCTGGGGAGCAGTAATGCCAAGATTAAAGGTCAGTTGATTGTTTATCAGCGTATCTTCGGTGGGAGTTGGGGTTGGAGTATCATTCCACGTCACATACAAGCCAGCCGGATTCCCATTCGCATCCACCTGCACACGACCTGAGCGTGTTTCCGTGCTTGTAACCATAAATTCATCAAACTGCCCATCACTATTCACATCATAAAAGCCAAACTCATCAGAAAAGGAGTCATCGCCCCAATTACCAGCAACATGGTCAGCATTTCCATCATTATTGCTATCAATCAACGAACCGCTAAAAGAAACATCTATGTTATCCTTATTCTTAACCGTTGCGCTAAAGGTTGCAATAGCTCCGGTAACCGCATCGCGCGTTTGCCAACTCAAAGCAACATCAACATGATTATCCATATCATCAACTACCACAATACCATCGGGGAACGTATCGGCATCATCATCATCGGCTATAACAGAGCCAAGCTCCACATACTCACTTGCTAAAGTCCACTCTTCAAAGCCGGTAAGAGAGGCATTGGTATCAATAAACGTCAGATTTCCCATCTCCATCGAATCCCAATTCCCCGCTTCATCGTACCACACCAAATCAGCTATAAAGCTGGTTGGAGTAGTACAATGCACAAGAGTCAGCGAAAATCCATTATCTCTAATTGCAGCAACACCACCAGTTACGGCTGTAAACTTATAATAGCTCTCCCCTGTCAGTGGCGTACCGTCAACAGTCCCTGTGGTATTAATAGTAATGCAGGTAGGAGGAATGGGTGTAATAGTAACGCCCATATCATAAGCAGTACCAAGATAATTGTCAGTCGTATCGTCATCCGCCAGCAAGCGCAATACATACTGACCCGGATCAGCTTGTGCTGGCACAATAAAACTACCCGTTAAATGACCATTAGCGCCTAAAACCAGGTCAATAGGCGAGACTTCTTTCGGCACAAAAACACCATCAATCATAGTACCGGGAACAGCGCTATAAATAAGAGTAGCGGAATCTGAATCCGTCGCATGAAAAGGAACATCAAGAGACACGGTCTCTCCTTGAGCATACTCCATAATACCAGGAGGCGGAGCTAATGGATCCCATACAGGCAGTGCATGAGACAACGGTAACGCATCAACAACAGGTAATGCACCCAGTTCTACTGGATAGCCTAACGGGTGCTCAGCATCTGAAATCGAAAGCCCTGTATCACTATGCAATGAAACCATAAATGAAGTCACTTCAGCAGGTAGCGTAAAACTAACTCTGCCCAGCCAGACATCTGAAGAACTGCTGAATGAGGAGGCCGTCCCACTATAGCCACCGAAACTTACCTGATCAGCAGCCACTTCGTTATCGAACCAAGTCCACCCAAATGCAGAGTTCCCGACAGCACCAACATACGTTGCGTGCGTCTTATCATAACTCAACACCAAATCTGCACTATCAATAACAGTCCCTGCTGTTAACCAAATCTGCACATCAACGCCTGTGTCAGTACGAACCGATGTCAGTTGCAATGCAGAAGCAACTGCAAGCGTATGCGCATACGCCAACCCGTTCATAAACGGAGCAGAAACATCGCTGCCGAAATTGCTCGACCACACATCAGCCACCCAACTGCCACCTTTACTCGCTGCACCAACCAAACCAGTAAACGCCGTAACAACCGAACCAAAAGCTTGTGCTACACCATCAACAAAGATCTTACCAACAGTGCCCGCACCAGTCATGCACGACCAGAAATGGAGCGATGGCGCCTTATCACCCACTGTATTCGCTATAAAATCATCAACATTGCGCAGCTTACCGCCAAACATAACCCCGCCGGGTTGACCATGCGCCAGAAAATGAAGACGCTCATACCCACGCAATAGCGCTGAGCGAAGTAAATCAGAAAAATCGGTATCAGCGTCAACACGCCAGACATCAGTATCCGGTGAAAGACGCCCAAGCAGCACATCAGCATCAGCAATAGCACAATCAGCAAGCACAAGCTGACGACCAATTCTTGATGATACACTGCTCAACTGAGCCGTTTCGGCACAACCCACTTCATTAGCCATAATAACAGATTCGATATTCATAAGGCACCTCTTAAAAGTTTTGCATTACAGTGAGAAGAGCTATTCATTCATAACGCACAAAGAGATAAAGCAATCTCTTCCACAACAAAAAATACACTAAAAACCCATAGCGCATACACAGGCATATATAATGTTTTAATCTAATAAAATTTGAAGTCTCTTTTCAAAACGAATAAACCTTTTATCAAAAAAAACGCCGCATAAAAAAATCATATATCACTATTAAAAAACAACTTAGATCAAAACCTCTCTTCATCCTTAACAATAAAAAATGTAAAACGTAACGATAAAGAAGCGACTTGTAATGCAGCCGATTAAGAAAAGAAGGCAAAGTACTATAAAAAACGAAGGGGATAGAATCAAAAAATGGCGTCCTGCACACCACCAGCTTCACAAACACGGAAAAAAGCAAAAAACATGAAAAACAAAAAGGGCAGTACACTTTCTAAAAGTGTACTGCCCTTTTCAGCTCCGCGGGCAGGACTCGAACCTGCAACCCTGCGATTAACAGTCGCATGCTCTACCATTGAGCTACCGCGGAATGTTTGTGCGCAAATATAATTTTCCTTTTCAAAATTACAAACGGGAAAATTCCTTTTTCTGACGCATTCAGTAGAATAAACACCGAATGAGAGCATTGTGCCATCTTTTCATTTTCCATAATATTTTTTGTACATTAATGCTCTTTTATCGAAAAAAGGAAATCTATGCCTAAAAGCAAGTCTCCTGTAGAGATTCGTATCAGCACTCTCATTGAGGGACTCAGTGAGTTCCATTTCAAGTGCCAGCCTTCCAATTTTGATGGTCGGCAACTCGCTGAATCCGGCTTCTTTACGAAGAGTACTGATAGTATAGATGTCGATGTTTTTGTGCAAAAAAATTCGGATGAAATAGCTGTAACTCTTAAAACATCCGCAACAGCATTATTGACCTGTGACCGATGCCTTGCGCCTATTGCTCGAGTATTGACCAACGCTCTTGATATTATCTATACATGTACACCTCCGCTTGATGGGGAGCATGATAGAGAAGAGGAGTATCGGCACATAGCAAAGCACACTGAATATATTGATCTTACGGAGGATGTTGGCGATGTGCTGATGCTGTCATTGCCAATGAAAGTCACCTGTGTTGATAATCCTGAATGCAAAATGTATTCAAGCACAGAATTTGAAGGAAATCGAGAAGAGGGTAAGCACACTGCTGAAGCCAGAAGCGCTTGGCAGGAGTCGCTTGCTGCATTAAAAAAAGATATTGTTAACTGATACATAATTATAAAAGAGTAGTTCCATGGCAAACCCTACCTGTAAAATGTCTAAATCCCGCAGGGATAAAAGACGCGCTCAATTCAATGCCCGCACAAAACCGGCAATGACCGTTAATTGCCCTAATTGTGGCGAGCCAACACTTCCACATCGTGCCTGCCGTCATTGCGGTCACTATAAAGGAAGAAATGTTGTGCCTAAATTGGCAAAGGGTTAATAACTCATTATAACAAAAGATAAGAACTCCATAATGTTGACCATTGTTGTTGACGCCATGGGCGGCGATCACGCTCCAGCCTGTGTCATCGAAGGAGCTGTTCAGGCTTTGCAGGAGAGTAATAACCGATTTAACATTATCCTCATCGGTCAGTCCGATAAAGTAGAGCCTCTTCTTGCTGCTCACAACTGCAATGAGCTGAACTTGACGTTTATCCATGCCTCCGAAGTTGTGACCATGGATGACACACCGGCAACAGCCGTCAAAACAAAGCAGGATTCATCGCTTGTCAAAGGCTTGCAGCTTTGTAAAGCAAAAAAAGCTGATGCCTACGTCAGTGCCGGCAATACAGGCGCACAAATGGCAGCATCGCTCTTTGTGCTCGGTCGATTACCCGGAGTTCTTCGCCCTACCATTTACGCCTACTTCCCTCGTCTTGGCGAGGGATTGACGAATATTGTTGATGTTGGCGCTAATGTCGATTGCAAACCAGAGCATCTTGTACAGTTTGCTGAAATGCTCACCATTTATCAGCGTTATGGTGCCGGAATTGAAAAACCAGTAACAGGGCTTCTTAATATTGGTGAAGAGGAGGGAAAAGGCACCGATGTTCTGAAACAAACCTATACGCTGCTTAAAGAGGCTGACAAACAGGAACGGATAACTTTCCTCGGCAATATTGAAGGGCACGATATCCTCAAAGGCAACGCCTCAATTGTTGTGTGCGATGGGCTTGTCGGTAACACAATCCTGAAATTTGGCGAGAGTATTCCGGGATTTCTGGGAACACTGTTCAAACAGTCACTTGAAAAAATGGTTATATCCGGTCAAATGAGCAACGATGTTGCCGCATTGACAACAGGCATGTTCAAGTCGATGTTTGAGCCGTTTGATGTTGAAAAATTTGGTGGCGTCCCATTTTTAGGTGTTGATGGCATTTCAATTGTCGGACACGGGCGTTCATCATCAAGAGCCATCAAGAATATGATTTATATGGCTGAGCACATGATTGAAAAGAGAGTCAATCAGCATATCGCGGAAGTCTTGTCCGAACAATAGAAAAACTGCAAACCACGCATGAAAGCTGCAATTACGGCTACTGCCAACTTTTTACCCGCTGATATTCTGAGCAATCACGACCTTGAGCTTATGCTTGAAACGAACGATGAATGGATTCGTTCGCGAACAGGTATTGGTGAACGCCGAATACTCAAAGATCCAGCCAAAGCGACCTCATTCATGTGTGGCGAAGTTGCACGTCAGCTTCTCGAAAAACGGCAGATTGCAGCAACCGATATCGACCTTATCATTGTTGCCACTATGACGCCAGACATGCTTTTTCCATCAACGGCATGTTTGGTGCAGAGCATTATTGGAGCAACAAATGCGTGGGCATTTGATCTTAACGCCGCATGTTCAGGATTTCTTTATGCCCTCAATACTGCTGCACGCTTTATTGAAAGTGGCGCACAAAAAAAAGTGATGGTACTTGGTGGCGATAAAATGTCGTCAGTTATTGATTATACCGATCGTTCAACCGCCATTCTTTTTGGTGATGGTGCTGGCGGTGTTCTTCTTGAACCAGCACAAGATGATAGTTTCGGTATTCTTGATGCACGGCTCTATTCGGATGGCACAAACGGCAAAGATCGTCTTTTAATGACTGGTGGCGGCAGTCTGCATCCAGCCACGCATGAGACGATTGATAAAAAGATGCACTACATTTATCAGGATGGCAGGCAAGTATTCAAAGCGGCAGTCACCTCAATGGCGGATGTTGCTACTGAAATTATGAGCCGCAACAATCTTCGTTCTGAAGATATCGACTATCTCGTTCCGCATCAGGCAAATCAGAGGATTATTGATGCCACAGGCGAACGTATGGGCATTGATCCAAGTAAAGTATTCTCAAATGTTGTCCGTTATGGCAACACAACAGCGGGCACCATTCCAATCTGTCTTGCCGAGCTTGACGAACAAAAGAAACTGCATCGTGGCGCAAATATTGTTTTAGTGAGCTTTGGCGCTGGCTATACATGGGGCGGCATCTATATTAAATGGCAATAACATCTTTCATGAAAGCTTTTGTATTTCCGGGACAAGGCTCCCAGTACTGCGGTATGGGCAAGGATATTTATGAGAATTTCCCGACAGCCCGCACCATGATGGAGAGAGCCAACGACATCCTCGGCTACTCCATTACCGATATTATGTTTTCCGGCAGCGAAGAGGAGTTGCGTCAGACAAAATATACACAGCCTGCTATTTTTCTGCACAGCATTGCCGTTGCATCCCTGCTCGGACGCACTGATATTGCCATGACCGCTGGTCACAGCCTCGGCGAATACACCGCACTCTGCTGTGCCGGCGCAATCAGTTTTGATGATGCCGTACGCATTGTGGCAAAACGAGGCACCTTAATGCAGAACGCCGGACAGCAAAATCCCGGCACAATGGCAGCCATTATCGGAATGCCCGATAACGCACTTGACGCACTGCTTGAAGAGGCTGGAACGGACGGTGTTGTGCAAGCAGCAAACTTCAACTCACCAGGGCAAATTGTTATTTCCGGCGATATTGCCGCTGTAAAAAAAGCCGTATCGTTAGCTCCCTCTAAAGGTGCGCGTATGGCAAAAGAGCTGGTTGTCTCAGGGGCATTCCACTCCCCGTTGATGAAACCCGCTGAACAGGAGCTGGCTGCAGCACTTGCCGATATAACCATCAACAATGCAGAGATTCCTGTCTGTATGAATGCCGTTGCACGTCCAGTTACCGACGCTGCCGAAATTCGTCAGAACCTTATTCTGCAACTGACCAGCTCCGTGCTCTGGACGCAATCCATTGAAGCAATGGTCAAGAGTGGAATGAGTGAGTGCGTTGAAGTTGGGCCGCAAAAAGTGTTGCAAGGGCTTATGAAACGAATTGATAAAAGTGTCGCCACCAGTGGTGTGGATACTGCTGCCGATATTCAATCACGGCTCTAATTATTTCTAATATCAACCGATAGAACTATTATGTTTGCAGGAAAAATTGCCGTTGTAACAGGCGCAGCGCGCGGAATTGGTCAAGCTATTGCGTACAACCTTGCAGCAAAAGGCGCTGATCTTGTACTGTGCGACATCAAAGCCGAATGGCTCACTGAAACTGCTGAAGGTGTCGAAAAATTAGGCAGAAAAGCCTCTTGCTTTGAGCTTGACGTTACGGACGCCACGGCTGTGCAAAACGTTTTTAACGACATTGCAGCACAAACTGGACGCATTGATATCCTCATCAACAACGCTGGTATCACCCGCGATGGACTGCTTATGAGAATGAGCGAAGAGGATTGGGATGCCGTGCTCACCGTTAACCTGAAAGGCACCTTTGCCTGCACAAAAGCAGTCAGCCGAATTATGATGAAGCAGCGTTCCGGCGCTATAGTCAACGTTGCGTCAATTATTGGCATTATGGGCAACGCCGGTCAAGCGAACTACGCAGCATCAAAAGGCGGCGTTATCGCGTTTACCAAATCTGTTGCTAAAGAGCTTGCATCACGCAACATTCGCGTTAATGCTGTTGCGCCAGGATTTATTGCTTCAAAAATGACTGACGCACTCTCAGAAGATGTTAAAAACAAAATGCTTGACGCTATTCCGCTAAGCCGCTTTGGCCAGCCCGAAGATGTTGCAAATCTCGTTTCATTCCTTGCTGGAGATGAATCCGCTTACATCACCGGTGTCGTTATCAACATCAGTGGCGGTATGGTCATGTGATTTGGGTAAGCATGTTTTCTTTTTATATTGACTCACTTTTCAAGAATTTTTTATTGAAACAAACAAACGTTTAATCAGGAGAACACATTATGACGCAGGCAGAAATTAAAGATAAAGTGTACGATATTATCGTCAGCAAAATGGGTGTCAACAAAGATCAGATCAAAATGGAATCAAAGTTTTCGGATGATCTTGGTGCAGACTCTCTCGATACCGTTGAGCTGATTATGGAGCTCGAAAATGAATTTGGTGTACAGATTCCTGATGAAGATGCAGAGAAAATCGGCACGGTTCAGCAGGCTATCGACTACATCGTCAGCAAAAAATAATATCAGCATTTTCGCAAAGCAGGCAAACCGCAAATAACACAGTTATGGCTCAAGAGCGCAAAAGAATTGTCATTACCGGAATAGGTGTTTTAACTCCTATTGGTCTTACCAAAGAGGATTTCTGGGATTCGCTCTACAACGGTAAGAGTGGTGCCGCACCAATAACCTATTTTGATACCACAAATTTTGCGACAACATTTGCCTGCGAGCTGAAAGGATTTGCGGCAGACAGTTATATCGACAAAAAATCCGCCGACAGGATGGATCCCTATTGCCAGTATGCTGTTATTGCCGCAGATCAAGCGCTGAACGATTCAGGACTTGATCTCAACGAGATTGACCCACTGAGAATCGGCGTTGTACACGGCTCGGGTATTGGTGGCATGACCACATACGAACAACAGTTCAAAACATTTCTTGAGCGTGGTCCAAGGCGTATCAGCCCATTCTTTATTCCCATGCTGATTCCCGACATTGCGGCTGGTCAAATTTCCATCCGGCATGGCTTAATGGGACCGAACTATGCTACATCTTCAGCTTGCGCAACATCGCTCCATGCAATTATGGACGCTTACATGCTGATTCAGGCAGGTATGGCTGATTATATGGTGTGCGGCGGCTCAGAAGCCCCAATCACACAAATGAGTGTTGGTGGATTTAACGCAGCCAGAGCGCTCTCTACAGCAAACGACAGACCTCAGCAAGCCTCACGTCCTTACGACCGTGACCGTGATGGTTTTGTGATGGGAGAGGGGGCTGGATCGTTGATTCTGGAATCCCTTGAGTCCGCTAAAGCACGTGGTGCAAAAATTTATGCTGAAATTGTTGGTGTTGGCGCAACTGCTGATGCTTATCATTTAACAGCTCCGCATCCTGAAGGACTTGGTGCTGTCAATGCAATGAAAACAGCGATGAAAATTGCTGGGATTACGCGAGAAAACATCGATTACATCAACACGCATGGCACTGCAACTCCACTTGGAGACTTGGCAGAAATCTCCGCTATAAAAACTGCTTTTGGGGAACATGCCTACAAACTCAACATCAGCTCCACAAAGTCGATGACCGGACACCTTCTTGGTGCTGCCGGTGTTGTTGAGTCAATTGCCTGCCTGCTTGCCATGCAGAACCAGACGGTTCCGCCAACAATCAACCTTGACAATCTTGACCCGCAGGTTGACTTGGATGTAACACCGAATACACCGAAAAAACGTACCATTGAGTATGCTCTGAACAATGGTTTTGGCTTTGGTGGACACAATGGTTCGATCATTTTCAGGAACGGCGCTTCACTCTGACCAAACAATTGCTGCCTGTGGAGCAATTCTGGCAAAAACTGACCGCATTTGCCTTTCACCGAACAGGCGAATTCAGCATTGAACAAGCCGAAAGTGCGCTTTCACCTGAAACGGCACTCTACCTGCAAGAGCTTGTTGGTGAGCCGAGCAGCAACAAGCTGCTCTATCAAACTGCGCTGACCCATCGTTCACTTGTACATGACCCCGCATCGGTCGATGCTGTGGAGTCGAATCAGCGTCTTGAATTTCTTGGCGACTCAGTACTTGGGTTATTGATTGCCGACTATCTGTTCAGAAATTTCCCTGAAAATGCCGAGGGTGAACTTTCCAGCACCCGCGCTAAAATTGTCAACAGCAAATCACTTGCTGAATTTGCGCGCAGCATCAAGCTCGGCGAGCATATCCTTATCGGCGAATCGGCGGATCATTACAATATCAGAGAGAGCGAATCCGCTTTAGCCGATGCCTTTGAGTCCATCATTGGCGCTATCTATCTCGACAAAGGGTTAAAAAAAGCCTACGATTTTGTGATTCGCCATATCATTGAACAGCCAAACTTCAGCACCATTATTGCTGAAGAGCAAAATTATAAAAGCCGCCTGATCGAATACACCCAATCGCATCACATACAGCCGCCGCTCTATACCGTTATCGAAGAGACAGGTGCTGAACATAACAAATGTTTTACCGTTACTGTTCAATGCAATAATCAAGTGCTTGGTACAGGTACCGCCCGACGCAAAAAGGATGCAGAACAACTCGCCGCGAAAGAGGCAATGAAGCAAATTGGCAAAGAGCATCAGCCGGAGAGCTGAACGGGCAGACTAAAAAAATTTCTGATTATCTTGAGCTTCTCTGAACCATCCTCTATATTGAGAGCAGCCAGAAACTCAATAAACCTCTCCCGAAGCCGCACGTTAACATCAACACCATGAAAGAAAAACTGATTTTTGATCTTTCCCGCAAGGGGCGCAAAGGCTATAGCCTCTCAACAAACGATATTCCCGAACTCCCTCTTGAGAGCATCCTTCCCTCAAAGTTTCTGCGCAAGGCTCCTGCCGAACTGCCGGAAGTCTCAGAGAACGAGGTTGTGCGCCACTTTGTGCGGCTCTCAAACCTCAATTATCACGTTGATAAAAACATGTATCCGCTGGGCAGTTGTACCATGAAGTACAATCCCAAAATAAACGACTACACCTGCGATTTACCCGGCTTCAGCTCCCTGCACCCATTGCAGCCTGCTGAAACAACACAAGGCGCGTTGCAGCTCATGTACGAACTTGCGGAGATGCTGCGCGAAATTGCTGGTATGGCGGCCGTTTCCCTGCAACCGGCGGCAGGCGCACATGGTGAATTGACCGGCATTCTGCTCATTAAAAAATACCACGAAGCACGCGGCTCAAAACGGCACAAGCTGCTTGTGGTTGACTCTGCACATGGCACAAACCCAGCCTCAGCCGCACTGGCGGGGTACGAAATTATCTCCGTCAAAGGCAATGCTGAAGGGCGAACCGATCTTGATGATCTGCGGAGCAAACTTGATGGCGATGTTGCCGCGCTGATGCTGACCAACCCGAACACTATCGGCTTGTTTGAAAAAGAGATACAGACCATTTCAACAATGGTGCACAATAACGGCAGCCTGCTCTACATGGATGGCGCCAACATGAATGCCCTTCTCGGTATCACCCGCCCCGGCGACATGGGCTTTGATGTGGTGCATTACAATCTGCACAAAACCTTTGCCGCACCACATGGCGGCGGAGGACCAGGCAGCGGTCCGGTCGGCGTCAGCGAGCAGCTTGTGCCCTACTTGCCGGTTCCTGTTATCGAAAAAGATGGTGACACCTACAAACTCTCTTACAATCGTCCGGAGAGTATTGGCAGGATGATGAACTTCTACGGCAACTTTGCCGTTCTGGTTCGAGCTTACACCTACATACGGATGCTCGGTCCCGACGGCTTGCGCCGAGTCTCGGAAAATGCCATCATCAACGCCAATTATCTCCTGAGCCTGCTGCTCGAAAGCTACGACCTGCCCTACCCGAAACCGGTGATGCACGAGTTCTGCCTTTCGGGAGACCGGCAGAAAAAAGCACATGGCGTCAGAACGCTCGATATTGCCAAGCGCCTGCTCGATTACGGTTTCCATGCGCCAACCATCTACTTCCCGCTCATTGTCAGCGAAGCGCTGATGATTGAACCAACCGAAACCGAGTCAAAAGAGACGCTCGACATCTTTGCCGAAGCGCTCCTCAGCATTGCGCGAGAAGCGGAAGCAGAGCCTGATACGGTACGTTCAGCTCCAATGACAACGCCAGTGAAGCGACTCGATGAAGCTGCAGCATCAAGGCAGCTCAACATCTGCTGCTCGATATGAAGAGAGGATTTTTTTTACTCCTTACAGGCGTTCTGCTTTCACTGCTTTTTCTCACTCCCGCAGCAACGGTGCTCGGCATGCAAAAGCCGGGCATCGCTGACTGGTGCGCTCAGCAGATTTTCAGCCGCAAGGATGCTCGCATTGAGGAGAGTCTGCAACACATGAGCCTCTCCGACAAAGTTGGGCAGATGATTATCGCCCAGATTGAACCGCACTCCATAAGCCCTAAAAACAAAGAGTATCTCCTGTTAAGTCGATTGGTGCAGGAGGGGAAAGTTGGTGGCATTATGTTCCTCAAGGGTGATGTTGTAACCGCTGGAACACTGGTCAACCATTTCCAGTCGATAGCGCCCCATCCTCTCCTGATAAGTTCAGATATGGAGCGAGGTGTTGCCATGCGGCTGAACGGAGCGACGGAGTTCCCGCCAAACATGGCTCTTGCGGCTACGCAGGATCGTGATCTTGCTGAAGAGATGGCGGAGGCAATTGCCGAAGAAGCGACCCTGATCGGTATGCACCACAACTACGCGCCAACCGTTGACCTGAACAGCAATCCCCTCAATCCTATTATCAACACGCGTTCATTTGGCGACGGCATTCCGTTAACAACAAGTATGTCGA
>CAIQSY010000051.1 GCA_903874585.1 uncultured Chlorobiaceae bacterium
GCTTTTTTGCTTTTTTTTGTAGATGCTTTTTTCTTTGGCTCTTTTTCTGCCGTAATCTCTTTTTCAGTTGTTTTTTTTGCCATGATGTTTCATTGTTTTAGTTATTGATACTGTGCAACTTATGTAATTTTCTTAAAGTAAAAAAGTCACGTCTGCGTTAAAAACGCGCTCTTGCATTTCGCAGCGCTCTTCTGATGCTGTTTCAGATTCCCCTTCACCTGTGCAGGTTTTGTGTTCATGTTACCTCGCACATTTTTTTTACAGCATTTGCAATTATTGTACGCCATGTTCATTATCTCACATTATTGTAAGCGCTTGCCAAGTGCGGTAAATGAGATGACAAGCAAAATAGTGAGTGCCTGGATGATCATAAAAATATCTTTTGGAATCATGGCGTTTACCGTTAAACCGCCGTAGTCGAGAAAGCTGAAAAAGAGCGCGGCAAGCATAATCCACAATGGATGAGCGCCAGCGAGCAGTGCAACGGCAATGCCGGTAAACCCGATGCTGCCCGTCATGCCGCCTTCGTAGTAGTGCCGGTAGCCCAGCACAATATTCGCCGCACCTAATCCAGCAAGAGCGCCACCGATACTCATGGCGGCAAGAGTGTGTTTTGTGGCGTTGATGCCGCCATAGTTCGCAGCATCAGGTTGCAAGCCAGCCGCCCTCATTTCATAGCCGAATCTCGATCGAAAGAGGATCACCCATAAGAGCAGTGCCGAGCCAAGCGCCAGTAAGCTGCTGAGATTGGCGGGCGAATTTGCAAACCATCCGGTCAGTTTGGCGATGGTCGGAATGTGCGCAGCTTCAATAATTTGTGGCGTGTGTACCGTTGAGGGGACGGCAACATGATAGGTCAGGAAATAGCCGGTCACTCCCTGGGCAATAAAGTTCAGCATAATGGTGCCAATCACCTCATTTACGCCAAATTGTGTTTTAAGTACTCCTGCGACAAGTGCCCAACCAGCGCCCGCCGCCATGCCAGCCAGCGTGCAGAGTGAAATAGCGACAACGGGAGGCAGTGTCGCGGGCAGTATTGCTCCTGCCAGTGCCGTAGCAAAAGCGCCCATCAGCAGTTGCCCTTCAGCGCCAATATTAAAAAGTCGTACCTGAAAGGGGAGAGCAACCGCTAAACCCATCAGTATCAACGTTGTTGTTTTAAAGAGCAGTTGCCCCGCGCCATAAGGCGTGGCGAGAGCAGCACGGAACATTTTCTGAAAAATTATCAGAGGATTGTGACCGATGAGTATAATAATAAGGCTGCTGACAGCGAGCGCGGAGATAAGGGAGAGAATTGGGATGAAAAAGCGAAGCTGCTTGCGATTCATGGTAGTGTTCTGTCAGGTTAAGTAACACTTTCAAGGCAGGCAGTGTCCACTATCCTTGCACCACGCGTTCATGGGCTGCCTGATAAATCTTTGTCTGGTGTGCTGTAAACTCAGCGACTGGTGCATGTTCTCAATGTGGTAAAATAGAAAATAGTCCTTTATTCCAAGCTGGAATATTAATGAACAATCAAAGACAACGCGTGGCTTCGAGAGCCTCAGCCCACCGTCCTCATCCAGCCATCTGTTTGTCTTCTCCACTGCCATTGTGTACTTTATGGCAATATGAGCAAAACATAACATGCGGAGAAGTACCCATGGCAGCATTTGATTTTGGTGTAAAAGTTGATCCGAATTTGTTTGAGAGAGCGGGTGATGCTACAACATCGATAAATATTCAGCAATACCTCCAGCAGGCGTGGCAGATGTTTCGCGAAAATATTGGAGCATTTCTTGGCTTTACCTTGACGCTCTTTGCCGTGTGGCTTGCCACTTCAATGGTGGATGCTGGCAGTTCCCTGGTTTTTTCCTCCGTTGCGGCACCGTTTTATGCTGGCTACAGCATTGTGGCGTTCAAAATCATGTTGCAGCAGCCGTTTCAATTCAGCGATTTTTTTCGAGGTTTTAACTATTTTCTTCCTCTTTTTCTCACCTCACTTGCCAGCTCTATTTTAGTTGGCATCGGGTTTATCTTCCTTCTGATTCCCGGCATCTATCTTGCTGTCAGCTATATGTTTACGACGTTTCTCGTTATTGATTACCACATGGAGTTCTGGCAGGCAATGGAGATAAGCCGCAAAATTATTTCGCGTAACTGGTTCGCATTTTTGCTTTTTGCGCTTGTACTCTGTTGTATCAATCTGCTTGGTGCGCTCGCTTTCGGTATCGGGTTATTGGTGACGCTTCCCGTTACCTCATGCGCGGTGGCAATCGCTTATAAAGAAATTGTTGGTCTCAACGCATCAACATGGTAATGTTCTATTTTATAATATCTTATGGTTCAATAATATGAAAAAGAGATTGATGGTTGCAGCTCTCTGTTGTTGTGCAACGTTTGGGTTTTCATCTGTTGGATATGCTGCTGAGAGTCAGGTGGTGGTGTCGGCATTGGGCAGGGTTGCTATCAAACCTGATATGGCGGAGTTTGGCGTTGTGATAAACTCCGACGCTAAACATGCCGACAAAGCGGCAGCCGATACGGCAGAGCGATATCGTGCAGTGCAGAGTGCATTGCGGTCGGCGGGCATTCCGCTGGATGATTCTCCAACCACCACTTATACCGTTTCGCCTCGCTGGGAGTGGAATCAACCGTTGGGGAAAAATGAGTTGAAAGGCTATACCGCGCGCCATGCACTGAAGGTGAAGGTTCGTGTGCTCAACAACACAGGTCGCGCTATTGATGCCGTTGTGCAGGCTGGTGCCGATGAGGTGCAGAGCATCACCTTTGTTTCAAGCAGTTACGAAACGTTGCGCCAGCAGGCACTTGCCGAGGCGGTTGGTAATGCACGGCGCGATGCCGCGATTATGGCGAAAGCTGCGGGTGGAACTCTTGGCAAATTGATGGAGGTGAGCGTGAACGACCAGCCGATGTACAACAACCGACCTGCGCTTGATGGTATGATGTTGCGGGCAGCAGCAGTGCCGGCACCGACGGAGCTTGCACCCGCCGAACAGGAGATCAGCGTTACCGTGCACTCGCGCTGGCAGTTTCTTGGCTCTTCAGCAACGAAATAGTTTTTTACAAAACGAACCCATTGTTTACAAACCTGTATAAACCAATCGCATTGATCAGCGGTTTTGTGCAAAAGTGGGGGAGAGTAGGAGACAGTAGGGCTCTCCCGATGGCTTATTTGACCATAGGAGGGAAAAAGGGTATCTTCTGCCACATTTTTGGTTCTGGCTCGTGTTGCACAGTGTTGTGCAATGGATGCTGGTTGAACACGCTTCACTGGTTGCTTATGTGCCGTTTTATCCCCATCTTTTTTTTAACGCTACTGCTTGCTGCACCGGCATCGGCAGAGCCTCAACTCGAGAGCGAACGCCCATATCGAGGTAATGCCGTTGCTGAAAAGATTCACGACCAGTGCGAGCGTTTGAGCCATAACAAACCCGCTTCTCTTGGTGCCGCACCTGAGCTGCTTTCTCTCCGTTTGGAGCGTTTTTACGCTGCACGAGGATTTCAACCACTCTGGACAAGTGGCGCCATGATTGATGAGTTTCTTGCCTCCGTTGAAGCCGCTTCTGATGATGGGCTCACCCCTTCCGATTATCATATCACGCGCCTGAAAGCGTTGGTTGCCAATCCGCCACTCACTCCTGAACAGCAGGCACAATACGATATCCTGTTGACCAAATCATTGTTAACGCTTGCCAGCCATCTTCGTTACGGCAAAATTAATCCGGCGCGTCTTGATCCATACTGGAACATCAGCGCCGACCGCGACCTTTTCGCTCTCGATGAGCATCTTCAGCAGGCAATAACCGTATCGCCAATCAGCGCCGTTCTGCAAGGGCTTTCACCGCAAGATTCAACCTATGCACATCTCAAAAAAGGGCTTGCACTTTATCGCCTGATTGCCCGACAAGGTGGATGGCAACCGTTGCCAGCAACAGGTCTCTCAATGAAGCTGGGCGAGCGCGACAGCCGCATTCCGCTTTTGCGGCAGCGCCTTCAGGTCTCGGGCGATCTGCCTTTTGTGCCGAGTGTCGATACATCGCGCGTGTATGGCGCCGATATTGCCGAGGCGGTCAAGCGTTTCCAAAAGCGAAACGCCCTTTATGCTGATGGTACCGTGGGCACAACCACCTTACGGATGATGAATATGTCGGTTGAACAGCGTATCGGTCAGATTCGTGTCAACCTTGAACGGCATCGCTGGTTCATTCACGATCTTAAACCAACCTGCATTGTGGTGAATGTTCCGAACTACACACTTCAGTACATCGAAAACGGACGCATTCGCTGGATGACCAAAGTGATTGTGGGGCAGCCAAAACGTCCAACGCCAATCTTTAAAGCTGATATGCAGTATATCGTTTTTAACCCGAAATGGGTTGTTCCTGAGACCGTGCTTGCTAAAGATGTTCTTCCTGCTCTCAATAAAGACAACACCTATCTCCAAAAAAAACAGTTACGAGTGGTTGATCAGGAGGGGAGCACTATTAATCCGGAATCGGTTGACTGGTCGCAATACTCTGCCTCAACGCTGCCCTACCGTTTGCAGCAGCGCTCTGGTGACAAGGGCGCGCTTGGGCGAATCAAATTTATGATGCCCAACCGCCACACCGTTTATCTGCACGACACTTCAAGCAAAGAGCTCTTCAGCAACACTCGTCGCGCCCTCAGCTCCGGCTGCATCCGCGTCCAATATCCCGCTGAACTTGCCCGTCTTGTACTGCAGGACAGTGTACGCTGGAGCGCCACCAAAATTCAGGAGAGCATCAAAAGCGGCAAAACCAGAAGCGTCACCCTGCCCAAACAAATCCCCGTCTTCCTCCTCTACGTTACCGCCCTCCCCAATGGCGAAGAGATTCAGTTCCGCGACGACATCTACAACCGCGACAAAAAAGTCCTGAAAGCGCTCGATGCGCGTTAGGCTCTGTGGTACTTGAACAGGATGATGGAATTCATGCCAAATGAATGCTATCATCATTGTGTGCAATTTATTTCTTGCGTGATTAATGAAAATATCTTATAATGGATAAAATTAGTCCTATTTATCATGTTATCTTATAACTCTCATTAAAAAAGGAAAATATCATGGGTGTACTTGTCGGGCGTAAAGCTCCAGATTTTGATGTTCCTGCCGTCGTCAACGGTTGCCAGTTTGTTGA
>CAIQSY010000052.1 GCA_903874585.1 uncultured Chlorobiaceae bacterium
AAAGGGCAGATTGCCTATACATTACTCACCCTTGCGCCAAGTACTGATAACCGAAGTTACTTTCCTTTGACTTGCATGTGTTAGGCACGCCGCCAGCGTTCGTCCTGAGCCAGGATCAAACTCTCCGTTGTAGAGTTTAATTCTGTTTGATCCGGCTAAAATTATACTTTGAGTCGTTAAACTGCAAAGCGATTGACTTTGGCTTTTATTTCACTTGACAACAAATTCAAAGAACTTGACCTTACTCGATCAAGGGATGTTAATGTAAATCTTTTCCATTAACTTACAAAATCTTTTTTCTTTTTATTCCAGCCTCTCAGCAAAAATAAGTACAAAAGAAAAATTGAACGTTGTATCTCCCTTCACCACAGTACAATCAAATAACGTGCCATCTTGCAGGCTTTTCCCTATTTCTTTCCGACATTACGACCTTCTCTCAACAGGGAACCTAATGTATCACTCCTCTACCTAACTTCCTAATCCTTTCTCCACCTTTTTATAAAAAAAACAATAATATAGACCTTAACAGAAAAAAACTGTCTTTTCAAACTCCACGTAAGCAGCGGTATTTTTCTGGCTCTCCATAGGCGCTTTAGTGCCTGATGAGCGCTGCGTTCAACAGTAAACTGCATTGGCTCTTCGCAGAATTTAATGCAAGCATTATTGTACCCTGAAGAGCACAGATAATCTATCGGAGAGAGAGGATTTGTCATTCAGCTTAAAATATCGTTTTTTGATATAAAATTCCGATGAAGACAAAAACGATACGCCATGAAACAACAGAATGAAGATCAAACAACATTAGAGATGCTATGTAACGAGCAGGCTATAGAGATCACTCATCCCATGGTTGAGCAACTGGTGCGTTATCGCGATTATCTCGAACAATGGAATCAAAAAATCAATTTGGTCAGCCGAAAAGAAGATGCGCCTGTACTCATTAAACATATTTTTCACTCACTGTTAATAACACTTCACCACACGTTTTTTAACGGTGAACAAGTACTCGATCTGGGTACAGGAGGTGGATTACCAGGTATACCGTTAGCTATCATACATTCTGAAAGTAACTTTGTACTGATCGACGCAACTGGAAAAAAAATAGCTGCTTGTCAAGCAATGATTAAGGCGCTTGGCTTAAAAAATGCTGTTGCAATACACGGAAGAGCGGAAGAGATAAAAAATATGATATTCGATACGGTTTTATCGCGACAAGTCGCACCACTTGATAAGCTCTGCGGTTGGGCAGAACCTCTACTAAAAACCAACGGTTCGCTGATTTGCCTTAAAGGAGGGGCTTTAGAGAGAGAAATCAGACAAGCACTTGCGGGAAGTAAATATCATAACAACTTTCCTTCACACATTGATTTATACCCTATTCATGGGATTAATCAATTTTTTACAGAAAAACAAATAGTCATTGCTCAAGGATAATTTTTTCCCCTTGAGCAATGACTATTGAAACGAACTACATTAAACTACTAACACAAAAATAAAAATCACTTATCAACAGATTCAGTAACTTTTTTTGACCCTTTAACACGTTTTGCACGATCCTGCTTACCTGATGTTTGAGTTGCAGATGGTGCTTCCATATAATCAACAAGCTCAATTACTGCCATTTTTGCAGCATCCCCATAACGTGGAGCAAGTTTAATAACACGGGTATAACCTCCATTACGCAGACCTACTCTCCCAACAATTTCTTCAAAAAGTATCCGAATTGCTTGTTTATCACGAATACTTTTAAAAATTTCACGTTGAGCATGAACAGTACCTTTACGAGCTTTGGTAATGATTTTTTCTACAACACGACGAGTCTCTTTAGCTTTAGCCTCAGTCGTCTCAATCCGCTTATAAATCAGCAACTGAGTGGAAAGATTGCTAAGAGTTGCCTTTCTATGAGCTGCGGTTCTTCCGAGTTTTCTTACCGGCTTAACTTTACGCATAACTAATTCCTAATCTCAAAATTCAAAAAAATTTATTACTCGGTATTACTTTATCTGATATCTCGTGATATCCATACCAAACTTCAAATCAAACTTTTCAAGCTGTTCTTTCAACTCAGTTAATGATTTTTTGCCAAAATTTTTATAATTCAGCAACTCATCTTCTTTATGCGAAACCAATTCACCGATAGTATCAATTTCAGCTAGTCGAAGACAGTTATGAGAACGAACAGAAAGATCAAGATCTTCGATTTTAGTTCCTAAAAGACGACGCATAGTCTCAAACTCATCATCTTGCTGCTTAAACTCTTCTTCAGTAAACTCATCCTCAGTTGGTGAGAAATTGGCAAAAAATTCAATATGCTCACTAATAATCTTACCAGCTAAACTAATAGCGTCGTCAGGAGTTACAGATCCATCTGTTTCAACATCCAAGATCATTTTTTCATAATCGGTACGTTGCCCAACACGCGTGTTCTCAACGATAAATTTGACGTTTCTGATAGGAGTGTAAATAGCATCCACAGCAATATACCCAATAGGCATACCGTCAGGTTTATTCTCTTCTGCAGGCATATAGCCACGTCCACGGCCAACATAAAGATCTATTTTAAGCGTCATACCAGCATTAACCGTTGCGACATACATATCTTTATTAAGAACCTCAAACTCACCTTCTTGGGGAACAATATCTCCAGCAGTAAATACTTTTGGACCAACCAGTATTAGTGACGTTTTACAATTTCTTTTACAGGTTGATTTAAAACGAACTTTCTTAAGATTTAAAATAATCTCAGGAACATCCTCACGAACGCCATCAATAGCTGCAAATTCATGATACACATCTTCTATTTTAATCCCTGTAATAGCCGTACCAGGAAGTGAAGCAAGCAGAACCCTTCTCATCATATTCCCAAGGGTTACCCCGTAACCACGCTCAAGTGGCTGCGCAATAAACCTGCCAAAACGATCGGTATGCGATGCTTCATCAACCTCAATTTTTGCAGGCATCTGCATTTGGTATATCATAGTGTATTTATACCTTAAAATTCATTAAAATCACTTCGAGTACAACTCAACAACCAACTGCTCGTTATATGGCTCTTGTACTTCGATTCTTTCAGGAACAGCTAGCAATACAGCTTTCTGATTTGCTTTATCTACCTGTATCCACGATGGTATACGAGACTCGGGCGTTCTACTAAGGGAATCAGTTACTGCGCCCATGTTCTTGCTACGCTGACGAAACTCTATAAGATCGTTAGGCGCTACAAGGTAGGAAGGGATATCAACTTTTTTGCCATTAATCAAGAGATGACCATGAGCGACCAGTTGACGAGCACCAGACCGCGATGGAGAAAACCCAGCACGATAAATAATATTATCAAAACGCCTTTCCAGCAATTTGACAAGGTTGTCACCAGTAACACCTCTCTGAGCTACCGCTTTTTTATAATAGTTACTGAATTGCTTTTCAAGAATACCATAGAGGTATTTCATTTTTTGCTTCTCTTTAAGCTGCAACGCATATTCAGAAACTTTTCCTTTTCTCCCCTGACCATGCTGACCAGGAGGAAAAGGGCGACGTTCAAGATATTTTTCAGCTTTTGGTGCAAGGGCAATCCCTAACCTGCGAGATACTTTTGTTATCGAACCTCTGAATCTTGCCATATCAATTACTTCATTGAAAATTCTATAAATAGTCTAAAATCAGACTCGTCTGCGCTTTGGAGGTCGACAGCCATTGTGCGGCAAAGGAGTAATATCTTTAATTGTTCTCACATCCAAACCTGCACCTTGTAATGCTCTTATTGCTGCATCACGACCAGCTCCAGGACCTTTAATAAAAACATTAACATATCTCATACCAAGATCGTATGCTTCCTTCGCGGCTGCTTCTGATGTTACCTGAGAAGCATAAGGCGTATTCTTCTTGGATCCTTTAAAACCATTCTTACCAGCACTTGACCAAGAGACAGTGTTACCTTGAACATCAGTAATAGTTACCATGATATTGTTAAAAGATGCCTTAATATGAACAGCACCTTCAGGGGTAACTTTTACTTTCTTTTTTTTTCTACTTATTGTAGCCATGAACGTACACCCTTATAGTAATCAAAGATTATTACTTAATAATAACTCTACTTCTTGACAGCTTTTTTCTTACCCGCAACTGTCTTCCGTTTACCTTTTCTCGTTCTTGCATTGGTACGAGTCCTTTGTCCTCGGACGGGAAGTGAGCGACGATGACGCAAACCACGGTAACACCCTATATCCATCAAACGCTTAATAGCCGTTTGTTGCTCACCACGGGCTTGTCCCTCTACCTTATACTCTTCGGCAATAATCTCCCTAATAGCATGCGCTTCTTCATCATTCAGCTCAGCAATCTTCCTGTCTGGTGCAATACCAGCTTTCTGTAAGATATTTTTTGCTGATGTTATCCCAATACCATAAACATGCGTCAACGCAATAACCGCATGCTTGTTCAACGGCAAATTTACCCCAGCTATCCTCATATTTTCTTTAAAGTTCTATTGTTTTTCTGAAGATTAACCTTGACGTTGCTTATGGCTGGGATTTACTTTGCAAATCACATATCGTTTGCCTTTGCGCTTAACAATGCGGCAATGCTCACAACGCTTTTTGATAGAAGAATATATTTTCATAATAAACCCAACATGCAATAATTAAGCCAACTCAACCGAAAATTGAAAAGATTTTTAATGTAAGAAATAAAGTTTGTAAAACAAATACCCATTAGCCTCATTTAATGAGTTATTTGTATCTATATGTGATCCTACCTTTTGAAATATCATAAGGTGATATCTGTACTTTTACCTTATCTCCAGGTAGAATACGAATATAATGCATCCTGATTTTACCAGAAACATGTGCCAATACTTCAAGACTATTTTCTAGTTTTACTTTGAATAAAGCATTTGGAAGTGCTTCCAAAATAACACCTTCAATCTCAATAGATTCTTCTTTAGCCAAATTAACAACTCCTTTATTTCAAAAAATATTACATGATCAAGATGAGCTTCTTTTGAGAAAAGTCTCACTCAAAATCTCAGCTTTATCTGATCTTACAACGATTGTATGTTCAAAATGTGCAGAAGGCTTACCATCTTCAGTAACAGCAACCCAACCACCTCGCCGACTAACCGCTTTTCGAGATCGTCCAAGCGCAATCATGGGTTCAATGGCAAGAGTCATACCTTCACGTAACTTAACTCCAGTATTTTTTCGCCCATAATTTGGCACAGCAGGATCTTCATGTAATTCACTTCCAATACCATGCCCCACCATATTTTCAATAATACTAAATCCAAAAGATCTCGCATAATCTTCGATCGCTGATGAAATGTCATGGAGACGGTTACCAGCTATAGCCATACTTATACCTCTCATAAGAGATTCAGAAGTAACATCAACAAGTTGCTGTACCTTCTCATCAATGACACCCAAAACAAAAGTACGGGCGGCATCACCATGATACCCACCTTTATAAACACCACAATCTACTGAAACAATATCACCTTCCTTAATAACTCTTTTGATACTTGGTACACCATGCACAACTTCATCATTAAGAGAAACACAAAGTGTTGCAGGATATGGAGTTACATCGGGATCGCTTTTTGGCACATAATGCAGAAAACTTGGAATAGCTTCATTATCGCGTATAAACTCTTCAGCCATAACATCAAGCTGCTTCGTCGTCATACCAGGCTTAATTTCCACCTCAAGTAAATCTAATACCTTAGCAACTAAAGCACCAGACACTCTCATTAAATCAATTTCCCTTTCACTCTTAATAGTAATCATAAATACATACTACCGCGTCTGTCGGCTTCTTGTTTTACCGGACTTCATAAAACCATCATAATGACGCATAAGTAAATGGCTTTCTACTTGTTGTAATGTATCTAATCCCACACCAACAATAATTAAAAGACTTGTACCACCAAAAAATTGCGCAAACCCAGGAGTAACATTACCAAACTTAGTGAGAAAAGTCGGAAGAATAGAAATAATAGCAAGCGATATAGCCCCGGGCAGAGTTATCCGCGTCAAAATATTATCAATAAAATCTGCAGTACTTTTCCCTGGACGAACACCAGGAATAAAACCACCTTGCCGGCGCATCGCATCAGCCACCTCTTTTGGATTGAATGCAATAGCCGTATAAAAATAGGTAAAAAACACAATCATCGAGCCAAACATAAGTGCATACCACCAAGAATCGTATGCAAAAATAGAGGCGACTTGTTGCATAACCTCATTCTCAGGAAAAAAGGAGAGGAACGTACCAGGAAGGAACATTATCGATTGTGCAAAAATAATTGGCATAACACCTGCAGTATTAATTTTCATAGGGATATACTGAGTACTGCCACCATAAACTTTTCTACCAACAACACGTTTAGCATACTGTACAGGTATGCGACGTGTCCCTACAGTTAAAACAACAACAAAAGCAACAATAGCAACCATCATTGCCAAAAGAATAATCTCAATAACCCAATTTTTACTTCCTAAAGATAATGACTGAAATTCCACTACAAGTGCTTGTGGAAAACGAGCAAGAATACCAATCATAATAATAAGAGATATCCCATTACCAATACCTCGTTCTGTTATCTTTTCGCCTAACCACATCACAAATATTGTAGCTGAAGTAAGCAGAAGAACGGCAGTAAAAGTAAAAAAAAATCCAGGATCAGGAACAATAACTTTCCCAAATGATGCCGGACTTGCAAGATTCACACTTACCCCCCAAGACTGAAGAAGAGCAATAATAACAGTACCAAATCTCGTCAATTGATTAATTTTTTGCCTTCCATCTTCGCCTTCCTTTTGTAGCTTTTGTACATAAGGTGTTACAGAACCAAGAAGCTGCACAATAATAGAGGCAGATATGTAAGGCATAATTCCCAGAGAAAAAATAGAGGCTCTGGCAAAAGCGCCTCCAACAAATAAATCAAACAATCCAAATAGATCATTTGAATGCGACTGTGATGCGCCTGCTAATGCAGACGCATCAACGCCGGGAATTGTAATATGAGATCCTAAACGATAAATAAATAAGAGAAGAAGTGTATAAAGAATCCGCTGACGCAGTTCAGGGATTTTATTGATGTTCCTTATACTATCAGCAAGCTTCATAGCGTCCTTTTAAGGAATTCAGGGCTTAGTGGATGTTTTAGGTCTCTTAACCAATTTTTCTTTTGGCTGAAGAAGAGCCTCTTCATAAGGCAGATCCCTGACTTTTGTAGCTTCTTCTAACGTACGATATGCCTTGATTACCTTCCCACCCGCAGCAACAATTTTCTCTTCAGCACTTTTACTAAAGGCATGAGCTGTAATAGTAATAGCAGAAGTTAAATCACCGTTACCAAGAACTTTGAAATAATCAGAATTACTTGCATGAAGAAGAGCTTTTAAATCAAGGACACTAACTTCGTTTTGAAGTACTCCTTCCTGAATCCATTGCTCAATCTGTGAAATATTAACAGCATTAACTGTTTTTTTATCCACAGGAGTAAACCCAAACTTCGGCAATCGACGATAAACTGGAACCTGACCACCTTCGATAATAGGTCTTTTATAACCACTTCTTGACTGCTGACCTTTATTACCTTTGCCTGCCGTTGTTCCGTTTCCAGAACCTTGACCACGACCGACACGCTTTTTATTTTTAACTGCGCCTTTTGCTGGACGAAGTGAACTTAAATCCATGATTTCAATTCCCGACTTGCTATTAAAAAAAACCTAAAGTTCTTCAACCTTTACCAAGTGCTGTACCACACGTATTTGACCTCTCGTACAAGGATTATCTTGCTTTTCTACACTGTAGTTTGGCCTGCCAAGACCTAAGGCTTGAATGGTAGCCTTTTGTTTTTTTGTGCACCTAATAATACTACGGAGCTGTGTAATTTTTAAAACTTTCTCACTCATTTCAAATATCTTTTAGCTTTCAAAAACCTCACTCAAGCTCTTTGAGCGTCTTTCTCCTACATTATACGCATCAGAAATACTCTGAAGACCTTTTATTGCGGCCTTAACCACATTATGAGGATTGGAAGAACCGAGAGATTTCGTAAGAATATCATGAATCCCAGCCATTTCAAGAACAGCACGTACTGCTCCACCAGCTATAAGCCCTGTACCAGGTGTAGCTGGCTTCATCATCACCTTAGCGGAACCATACTTTACAACTATTTGATGAGGTATCGTACCTTTAACAATAGGTACCTTGATAACATTTTTTTTACCATCTTCAATACCTTTTGCTATGGCATCCTGAACCTCATTAGCCTTACCAAGACCATAACCAACATGACCCTCTTTATCACCAACAACGACAATAGCATTAAATCCAAATCTCTTACCGCCTTTCACAACCTTGGCTGTACGATTGATATGGACAAGCTTTTCCTTCAGATTTAACTCTCCAGGTCTTATACTTTTAACTGATGTTTTCGACATTAGATTCTTTTTGATACGTTTTTAAAAGATCAGCCCTGCTTCTCTTGCTCCATCTGCCAATGCCTTGACTCTACCATGGTAACGAAAACCATTTCTGTCAAACACAACAGTCGTAATGCCGGCTGCAAGCGCTTTCTCTGCAAGCTGAGTACCAATAAGACGTGATTGCTCAGCTTTCGATCCCTGAAGATCTTTATTTTCTTTTGACATCGTTGACACAGCTAAAATAGTCTTACCACCTGCATCATCAATTAACTGAGCATAAATCTGTGAGAGACTTCTATAGACGCAAAGTCTTGGTTTAGACTGTATTCCGCAAACACTAGCTCTGCTTCTATCCTTGATTTTTTGCCTTCTAACGGCCTTATCGATTTGACTCATTATTTTGAAAAGTTGAATAATGTTATTCTTCGCAAGAAGATGATTTGTTACTTTTTACTTGCCCGCAGCTTTACCCTCTTTACGGCGAATAACCTCACCTTCATACTTAATACCCTTACCTCGATAAGGCTCAGGCTTCCTGAATGAGCGAATCTTTGCTGCAACTTGACCAACAAGCGCTTTATCAATACCACTAATAAGAATAGTAACCTGATCCGGAACATCAAGCTTTACCTCATCAGGAGCCTTAAAATAAATCATATGAGAATAACCCAGAGTCAAAGCAAGAAGATCGTTTTTTAATTCTGCACGATACCCAACACCGGCAATCTCAAGCTTACGAGTAAAACCTTTAGTTACCCCTTCCACCATATTATTTAAAAGCATGCGATAGAGACCGTGCTGTGCTTTTGCTTTTTTACTATCATCAACTCGGAAAACAGTGATAACACCATTTTCTTCTGAAATTGTAACTTGATCAGTAATTTTCTGATCAAGAGTACCCTTTGGACCAGATACTCTTATAATCGAATCATTTATCTCTATCTTCGCCTGATTACTCAGGGTTATCGGCATTTTTCCTATTCTTGACATAGTATTTGTAATGCTCTCTTACTTATGATTAATAGATACGGAACAATATTTCACCACCGACGCCCTGCATTCTAGCTTCTTTATCAGTGATAATTCCTTTCGACGAAGAAAGAATATATAAACCAAGACCACCAAGATATTTTTTAATATCCTTACCATCATAAACCCTTCGGCCAGGCTTACTTACTCGAGTAATCTCTTTGATAGCAGGTTCACCTTGGGTAGTATACTTAAGATCGATTCTTAAAAAAGGAAACTTCTCTGTAGTGATGACAGTAAAACTTTTGATATAACCTTTCTCAACAAGTAACTGAGAAATATTCTCCCTCAACTTTGAATAAGGAATATCGGTAGTCTTATTTTTTGCTCTTCCCGCATTTCTTATACGGGTAATATAATCTGCAATAGAATCTGTTACAGGCATAGCGAACGTTGATTACTTTCAAATTTTGTTAGTACGAACAAGATAGTTTACCAGCTTGCTTTTTTAACACCAGGCAGTTTACCTTCAAGAGCTAATTTACGAAACATCTGACGACACAATCCATATTTCGCATAAATACTACGCCCCCTGCCTGTAAGAACACAACGATTACGAACTCTCGTTGCAGAACTATCTCTTGGTAATTTACGTAAACCCTCATAATCGCCTGATTTTACAAGCTCAGCACGAAGAGCTGCGTATTTTTCCACAAGCTTTATTCGTTTTTCGTTTCTTGCTATAACACTTTTCTTAGCCATCTGTTATGTTTGAATTAGTTAGTTGTTCTTCTTTTTAAATGGCATTCCAAGTTCGGAAAGTAAAACATAAGCCTCTTCATCGGTCTGTGCAGAGGTTACAAAGCTAATATCCATACCAGAAATTCTAGGCACCTTATCAATATCAATTTCCGGAAAAATAATTTGTTCACGGACACCAGTGGTATAATTGCCACGCCCGTCAAAACTTGTATCATTAAGACCACGGAAATCACGTATTCTAGGAACAGCAAGACTTACAAACCGATCAAAAAACTCATACATAGCTTTACGACGAAGAGTCACGCGGCATCCAATAGGTTGACCTTCCCGCAATTTAAAGTTCGATATAGCTTTTTTAGATTTTCGAACTTGTGGTTTCTGACCTGTAATCTGAGCAAGCTCTTGAAGAGCGACTTCAAGCAATTTAGGTTCAGCAGCAGCAGCACCAACACCAATATTTATGGATATCTTTTGAAGTCGTGGCACCATCATAACATTCTTGTATTGAAAGCGCTCCATGAGTACAGGAGTAACTTGATCTTTATAGAATATTTCTAATCTTGCCACTGAGGATTGTGCTTGTGTCATCGCGTTTTTATACTCTATCTTGTTCTTTAATCAGTTCATCAGAATGGTCTTGGTCATTCTGAAATTTATATAATACAACTTAATTTTTCTTAACATTAGACGAGTGAATTGGAAATTCACGCTCTACAATAGAACCCTGCGTTTGACCTTGTGCTGGGCGAGTATGCCGTTTTCTTATATTCACACCTTCAACAATAATACGACTTTTTACAGGAAATACTTTTAAAACTTTACCTTCTTTTCCTTTATCGTTACCACTGATAACAACGACAGAATCGTTTTTCTTAACGTGCAACTTAACTTTTTTAATTCCTGTTTTCATTTTTCACTATTATAATAGTAGTTCATAAAACCCTGAGCGGGAGACGAGACTCGAACTCGCGACCAACAGCTTGGAAGGCTGTGACTCTACCAACTGAGTTACTCCCGCCTAAGACACCTTACAGAACCTCAGGCGCTAATGAAACAATCTTCATAAACTTTCTATCACGTAACTCTCGAGCAACAGGCCCAAAAATACGAGTTCCTCTTGGTTCACCTTGAGCATTAAGGAGCACAACTGCGTTTTCGTCAAAACGAATATAAGAGCCATCTTTTCGACGAGACTCTTTTACACAACGCACAACCACAGCACGACAAACATCTTTTTTCTTAACAATACCACCAGGCACCGCAGCTTTGACCGATACAATAATCTGATCACCCAATGACGCATAGCGCCTTCCTGTGCCACCAAATACATGAATACAGCGTACCTTCTTAGCACCACTGTTATCAGCGACAACCAGATTTGTTTCTTTTTGGATCATCCTGTTTCAAACTTTAATGAATGTATAAAAATCTTGCGCCTTACTTAGCCTTTTCAAGAATTTCGACTAAGCGACAACTTTTGCGTTTGCTAAGTGGACGGCATTCCACAACTTTAACAACATCACCGACTCCGGCTTCATTTTTTTCATCATGTGCCATAAGCCTTGTTGTTTTCTTAAAATACTTTTTATATACGGGATGTTGGACACTGCGCTCAACAGCAACAATGCAGGCTTTGTCCATTTTGTCACTTACAACTTTGCCTGACCAACTTTTTTTTCTTCCTCGTACTGGAGCACTTTGTTCCATAGATTAGACTACCTATTTTATTTTTCACTATGTAAGTAAACACTTCAACTTTTTGATACGAGACAAGTATTTATAAAACACTTTTCTGTTCTACTAATGATATCTGATGAAGACGATGCTTCATACGAGCTATATCACGACGAGAATTACGAAACACCATCGGATTTTGTGGCTGCTCAATAACTCTATAAAAATTAATATCAGCAAGCCTATCTTGAAGAACTTTAAGCCTATCAATAAGCTCTTGTTTGCTTAAGACCGCCATTTCATACTTTTTCATAATAAATAAACCTTTTCTCGAATTAATTGCATCTTAATCTTCGTAATCGGGACGAACAATAAATTTTGTCTTAATAGGCAGTTTCTTTGCAGCAAGCCTAAACGCTTCTGTCGCTATTTCTTTAGAAACACCATCGGCTTCAAACATAATTCTTCCAGGCTTTACAACCGCAACCCAAAATTCAGGTGAACCCTTACCAGAGCCCATTCGAGTTTCTGCTGGCTTTTGTGTTACTGGCTTATCAGGAAAAATTCTTATCCAAATCTTTCCATCTCTTTTCATAAATCTGGTCATAGCAACACGAGCGGCCTCTATCTGCCGACTAGTAATCCATGCTGGCTCGATCGCTTTCAAACCAAAAGAACCAAATGAGACCGTCGTACCACGACCAGAATTGCCTTTCATTCGACCTCTTTGTGTTTTTCTATATTTAACTCTTTTGGGCATTAACATACAGGCAACTCCATTCTTTTTCTTATTGTATGGTACTTGATATTATGATCTTTTTGTACGACTACGGCGTTTAGATCTTGAATCACGACTATCACGACTTCGTGCTCCATTATCACTTCTTCTATCCTTCATTTTCTTCATCTCTTCCTCTTCAATAGCATCAATGCGCTGAACAAGAACTTCCCCCTTATAAACCCAAACCTTTATACCAATCGTACCAGCAATAGTATGGGCAGTTACACTTGCATAATCCACATTAGCACGAATAGTATGCAGTGGAATTTTTCCCTCTTTATATTGCTCTGAGCGAGCAATTTCAGCGCCACCAAGACGACCACCACATTTAATCCTAACTCCTTCAGCACCAGAACGCATAGCTTGCTGAATAGCCTGCTTCATTGCTCGTCTAAATGATACTCTATTCTCAAGTTGATAAGCAATATTATCCCCTATAAGTTGCGCCTCAATCTCTGGCTTCACCACCTCTACAACATCAATCTTCACTTCTTTACCAGTGATGCGGCTCAACTCCTGAGAAAGATTATTAATCTCCTCACCTTTTCTTCCCACAACTGCGCCTGGACGAGCAGCGTAAATATTAATTTTTACATTCTTTGTTGTTCTTTCGATAATGATACGTGCAATGCCAGCTCTCTCTTTTTTCAATCTTGCAAGTACGTATGTACGAATTACATGATCTTGCTTGATTTTTTCTGAAATAACAGGACTATCATCATACCAACGCGAAGCCCAATCTCTGATAATTCCAAGCCGAAATCCAGTAGGATTAACTTTCTGACCCAATGCTCTCTCCTTGATATGATTTATTTAGTTACTGGATTTTTAACTTTATCAATAACAATGGTAAGATGATTCGACCGCTTACGAATCCTATAGGCACGTCCCATAGGTGCAGGAAGTGTTCGTCTTAACGTCATACCTTCATTAACAAAAACAGCCTTAACAAAGAGATCCTGATCACTGACTCTATCATCCGGATTCTGCTGTGAATAATTAGATACTGCTGACTTGAGTGTCATCATAACATTGCGAGAAGCAGCTTTGGTTGAGTTAAGCAGAATAGCTTTTGCTATATCAACTTTTTTCCCTCTAACCAGCCCTGCAACAAGACGCATTTTCCTTGGTGATGTCGGCGTATTTCGTAAAATTGCTGTAGCTTCCATGATATCGTTACTCGTTCGCGTTATTCAATTTATTTTTTTCTTGGCGCAGATCCACCTTTCTCTGCTTTTCCACCGCCCGCATGACCTCTAAATGATCTCGTTGGAGCAAATTCACCAAACTTATGACCAACCATGTTATCTCCAACATATACAGGTACATGGCTTTTACCATTGTGAACAGCTACGGTGTGACCCACAAAATCAGGGGAAATCATTGAACTTCTAGACCAGGTCTTTATGACTTTTTTTTCTCCCTTGCTATTCATATCAAGGACCCGTTTTTCCAGTTTTATATCAATGAACGGTCCCTTTTTAAGTGATCTTGGCATAATTTCTCTGCTTGTTGTTGTTAACCGCTATAGTTATTTGGCGTTTCTGCCCCGTACAATCAATTTCTGTGAAGCTTTTTTCTTATTCCTAGTTTTTTGACCCTTAGCAAGCTGACCCCATGGTGACATAGGATGCTTTCTTCCACCACCTGATTTAGACTTACCTTCACCACCGCCCATTGGATGATCTACAGGGTTCATAGCCATACCTCGTGTTTGAGGACGAATACCAAGCCAGCGAGTTCTGCCTGCTTTACCTAAAACCACATTTTCATGATCGCTATTGCCCACAACACCAATAGTAGCTCTACACTCAACTCGAAGTTTCCGAATTTCACCAGAAGGAAGCTTTAGAGTTACATAATTACCTTCGCGTGCAGCCAGAACAGCAAAACCACCAGCAGATCTTACAATCTGACCACCTTTACCTGCCTTCATCTCAATATTATGAATATCAGTGCCAAGTGGAATGTTTTTTAAAGGCATGGTATTACCAACCTTTATTTCGACCTTATCACCACTCTCAACTTTATCACCAACAATCAAACCTTTCGGGGCGAGAATATAACGTTTTTCTCCATCATTGTAATGCAATAATGCAATTCTTGATGAACGATTTGGATCATATTCAATAGCAGCAACTACCGCAGGAACACCATCTTTATTGCGCTTGAAATCAATAATTCTGTAATGTCTTTTATGACCACCGCCTCTGTGTCTCGATGTTTTTCTACCAGCACTGTTCCTGCCGCCAGATTTACTTAGAGGCACAAGTAAGCTTTTTTCAGGCTTACTTTTCGTAATTTCATCGAATGCAGGGTATGACATGAACCTCGACCCTGGCGTAACCGGCGCTAATTTCCTTATAGCCATTTGAATGTATGATCTATCCTTTTTATAATTTCTATCCTTCGCTCTGTGTGGCTGTACCTGAGTAATAATCTATAGAGTGCCCTTTTTCAAGAGTGATAATAGCTTTTTTCCAGTCACTCTTTTTACCGTAAATCCTACCTTTCTTTGTATTTTGTGCACGGGATTTACCAAGACAATTTACTGTTCTGACTGACTTTACTTCCACACTGAATTTTTTCTCAACAGCCTGCTTAATATCAGTTTTATCAGCATCAGGCTTGACAACAAAAACATACTGTCCTTTTTTCTCTGTCAATCCAGTACTTTTTTCTGTTAACAAAGGGCGCAGCAACGGGTTTATCATTTTATGAACTCCTTTTTCTGTAACACTGAAATTACCCTAATGTATCTTCTATTTTTTTCAATGCCGCCTTGTGAACAAGCACTGTGTGACTATGAAGAATATCATAAGTCGACGCTTTTTCAGCACTCATAATATTCAAGACCTTAATATTTCTCCCAGACCTTGTTATAACAATATCATGATCTGAAGTTAACATCAACGTTTTTTTCTGTGTAAGGCCAAGATTCTTCAAAATATCAGCAACTGGTTTTGTTTTTATTGTCGCAAATGTAAAATCCTCAACAATAATAATATTACCTGATTGAGCTTTTGAACTCAAAGCTGATCGTCTTGCAAGAAGCTTTACTTTCTTATTTACTTTCTGATCATACGAATGTGGAACTGGTCCAAAAATAGTACCACCACCCACATGTAATGGAGAACGAGTGGATCCCTGACGCGCATTACCAGTACCCTTCTGACGAAATGGTTTTTTCCCACCACCACTAACTTCACCTCGAGTTTTCGATTTATGTGTTCCTTGTCTTCTGTTTGCGAGAATCGACTTAACATCGAGATACATCGCATGTTCTGATATTTCAGCGCCGAATATATCGTCACGTAGCGTTATCACTTCTCCAGTTTCAGTGCCGGCAGTATTTAAGACTTTAACTTCCATAGCTTCGTGTATTCAGCATTTACTTTTTTGTAGAAACAATCTTGACATAAGAATTCTTTGGACCAGGAACAGATCCTTTGATAACAATAAGATTAGATTCTGGCATAATTTTAAAGATCTCCAGATTTCTTACTGTGACATTATCTGATCCCATACGACCAGCCATTCTAGTTCCTTTAAAAACTCGCGAAGGATCAGATGAGCCACCCACTGATCCAGGTGCTCTCTGCCTATCGGACTGACCATGTGTTCTTTGGGCTCCTCTGAAATTATGACGCTTCATAACACCAGCAAACCCTTTACCTTTTGAAACGCCAAGAACATTGACTTTCTCGCCCTCTTTAAACGATTCGACACTTACAAGGCTACCAAGCTCCATAAGCTGACCCATCTCAGAGAAATTGAATTCAGCAAGCTTATAACCGGGCGTAACACCTGCCTTCTTATAATGTCCTTGTAAAGGCTTATTTACCTTACTCTCTTTCCTCTCACCAATACCAAGTTGGTAAGCATCGTAACCCTCTTTATCTGAACGTTTAACCTGTGTTACAAAGCAAGAACCTGCATCAATAATAGTGCAGGATACTGCCTCGCGTTTCTCATTGAATAAACGGGTCATGCCGATTTTTTTCCCAAGAATCGCACCCATATAAGATTATCTTTTCTAATTCTTTAAGACTTAATTTCAACATCAACGCCACTTGGAAGCTCAAGCTTCATCAACATATCAATGGTTCTGGATGTCGGGTTTATAATTTCAATCAATCTCTTATGTGACGAAAAAGAAAACTGCTCACGCGACTTTTTATCAACATGTGGCGACCGGTTTACGGTATAAACATGTGATTTCGTTGGCAGGGGTATTGGACCAAAAATGATAGCATCTGTTTGTTTAACTACATCAATAATCCTTAAAGCCCATTTATCAACCAGGCTATGGTCATACGATTTGAGCTTGATTCTAATCTTTTGCTGTACAGCCACTTGTCAACCCTGTTTCGTGTTATCATAAAAAAAGGGAAGCGAGATATTAAACTCGCCCCCTGAGACGCCATACAATGTTTTACTCAATAATATTGGTAACGGAACCTGCTCCAACAGTACGACCACCTTCGCGAATAGCAAAACGAAGACCTTCATCCATTGCAATAGGAGCAAGCAACTCGACCTCAACAGCAAGGTTATCGCCTGGCATAACCATCTCAACACCCTCTGGAAGCGTTACAGAACCTGTAACATCGGTAGTACGGAAATAGAACTGTGGACGATATCCATTAAAAAATGGAGTGTGACGACCACCCTCTTCTTTCTTAAGAATATAAACTTCAGCCTTAAATTTAGTATGTGGTTTAATTGTGCCAGGTTTGGCAATAACCATACCACGCTCAAGCTCAGTCTTATCAACGCCCCTCAAAAGAAGACCTGCATTATCACCAGCCTGTCCCTCATCAAGAAGCTTCTGGAACATTTCGATACCTGTAACAACAGATTTACGTGTTGGTTTCAAACCAACAATTTCAACTTCTTCGTTAATTTTGATGCGACCTCTTTCGATTCTACCAGTACCAACGGTTCCGCGACCCGATATAGAAAAAACATCTTCAACAGGCATCAAGAATGGCTTATCAACATCACGTATTGGATCAGGAATAAATGAGTCCACTGCGTCCATAAGCTCAAGAATAGCTTTTTCGCCTTCAGCATCACCTTCAAGCGCCTTCAGTGCAGAACCTTTAATAATCGGAATATCATCTCCAGGGAAATTGTACTGAGTTAAAAGCTCTCTCAATTCAAGCTCAACCAACTCAATCAATTCAGGATCAGCAATATCAACCTTGTTTAAAAATACAACAAGCGAAGGCACATTTACCTGACGGGCAAGCAAAATATGCTCACGTGTCTGAGGCATAGGACCATCTGTACCAGCAACAACAAGAATAGCACCGTCCATCTGAGCGGCACCGGTAATCATGTTTTTAATGTAGTCAGCATGACCTGGGCAGTCAATATGTGCATAGTGACGCTTTTGTGTCTGATACTCTACATGAGCTGTAGAAATAGTAATACCACGCTCTCTCTCTTCTGGAGCCTTATCAATGCTACCAAAATCGCGCTGTGTTGCAAGTCCTTGCTTTGAAAGCACAGAAGTAATTGCCGCTGTTAACGTTGTTTTACCATGGTCAACGTGGCCAATGGTTCCTATATTGACATGGGGTTTATCCCTCTTGTACGACTCTTTTGCCATAACTTCTCTCCGTGTCGGTTATCTGTTATTATTTGTAGTAAGTAAAACTAATAGTGCAATGATTTTTCTATTCTGAATCTTTGCTTACTCTCTTTTCCTGTAAGGCTTCTGCAATATTACGAGGTACTTCGCGATAGCAATCAAACTCCATCGAATAATTTGCACGTCCTTGACTCATCGAACGAAGATCTGTTGAGTAGCCAAACATAGCTGAAAGCGGTACTTTTGCATTAACAAACTGTGCACCAGCTCTCTGACCCATACCTTCAATATGACCCCGACGACTTGAAAGATCTCCCATTACATCACCAAGATACTCTTCTGGAGTCACAACCTCAACTTTCATAATAGGTTCCAGCAAAACAGGATCTGCTTTTCTTGCGGCTCCTTTAAAACCAATGGAACCGGCTATCTTAAAAGCCATTTCTGAGGAATCAACCTCATGATATTTACCATCATAAAGAGTAACTTTGACATCCTGCATTGGGAAGCCAGCGACAACACCACCTTTCATTGCTTCCTGAATACCCGCATTAACAGCAGGGATATACTCTCTAGGAATAACACCGCCTTTTACAGCATCAACAAACTCATACCCTTTACCCTCTTCAAGAGGCTCAACTTTAATATTGACTAATCCAAACTGACCTTTACCACCAGACTGACGAACAAATTTACCTTCAAAATCAACAGATTTTCTTATTGTTTCACGATAAGCAACCTGTGGCTTACCAACATTAGCCTCGACTTTAAATTCGCGTTTCAGTCGATCAACAAGAATCTCAAGATGAAGCTCACCCATTCCAGCAATTAACGTCTGACCGGTTTCATCATCAGTCTTAACTTTGAAAGTAGGATCTTCTTCAGCAAGCTTTGCAAGCGACATTCCAAGACGATCTGAATCACTTTTAGTCTTAGGCTCAATGGCAATTTCAATAACAGGCTCTGGAAAAATCATTTTCTCAAGAACCACTGGACTATTTTCATCACAAAGCGTATCACCAGTACGCACATCCTTTAAGCCTACAGCAGCAGCTATATCACCACAATAAACACTATCGATATCTTCGCGCTTATTCGAGTGCATTTGTAAAACACGCCCTATACGCTCTTTTTTACCGCTTATAGTATTGAGCACATAGCTACCAGCTTTCAACACTCCAGAATAAACCCTGAAAAACGTTAATTTGCCGACAAATGGATCAGTCGCTATTTTAAATGCAAGAGCAGCAAACGGCTCTTCATCTCTTGGCTCGCGGACAACAGGCTCATCAGTACGAGGATGATGACCTTCAACTGCACCAACATCTACAGGGGATGCCAGATACTCAACAACAGCATCAAGCATAAACTGAACACCTTTATTCTTAAACGAAGAGCCGCAAAGAACAGGAATAATCGTCACTTTTAATGTGGCCTGACGCAAAACATCGCGAACTTCTTCCTCTGTAATCTCTTCACCATTTAAGTATTTCTCAAGCAATGTATCATCATGCTCAGAAACTGCTTCCAACATATTAATTCGCCAAGTGCGAGCTTCATTCTGCAAATCATGCGGAATCTCTACTTCTTCATAAGTGCTACCATCTTCTTTATCATAAATAACACCCTTCATACGAATAAGATCAACAAATCCAGCGAAAATCTCACCTTCACCAATAGGAATCTGAAGAGGCACTGGATTAGCACTTAATCTCTCCCGAATAGCCTTCACTGTCTCAAAAAAATTAGCTCCCGTCCTATCCATCTTATTGATATAGGCAATTCTTGGAACTCCATACTTATTTGCCTGACGCCAAACCGTTTCTGACTGAGGCTCAACACCGCCAACCGCACAAAAGAGTGCAACTGCACCATCAAGAACACGCAATGAGCGCTCAACCTCAACAGTAAAATCTACGTGACCCGGAGTATCAATAATATTAATTCTATGATTGACACCCTTGTAATTACCAAATTTTGGAGTCCAAAAACAGGTTGTTGCCGCAGAAGTAATCGTTATGCCGCGTTCTTTCTCCTGCTCCATCCAGTCCATTGTCGCACCGCCATCATGCACTTCACCCATACGATGAAGACGACCAGTATAATAGAGAATCCTCTCTGTTGTTGTCGTCTTACCAGCATCAATATGAGCCATGATGCCTATATTGCGCACTTTATCTAAATCAACCAGCCTTGCCATAACAATATTTTAGACCTTTTTATTGCACTCTCTTTAGTAAACCCTCAGAATCTGAAATGAGCAAACGCCTTGTTAGCATCTGCCATTCTGTGTACTTCATCGCGCTTTTTCACTGAAGCGCCCTGCTCATTAGCCGCATCCATCAACTCAGCCGCCAGCTTTTCGGCCATAGACTTTCCTCCACGGCGAGCAGCATACAACTTAAGCCAGCGAAAAGCAAGAGCACCACGACGAGATGCCTTAACCTCCATAGGAATCTGATAGGTTGCACCTCCAACCCTCTTACTGCGAACCTCAACTACAGGCGCAATATTTGACATCGCCTTACGATATACTTCGAGAGGATCCTCAGTACTCATCTTTTCAGCAATGATAGCAAAAGCATCATAAACTATTTTTGTCGCTACCGCTTTCTTACCATCAAGCATTACCGCATTAATGAAACGAGCAACGCTTTCGTCATTATAACGAAGATCAACACCGATTCTCTTATAGCCAACTTTTTTAGACATACTGTTTACGAATTTATGATTCGACTGACTTTATCTCTTCCCTTTACCCTTAACAGGAGCAGCAGCACCGGCTTTCGGCTGTTTCGCACCGTATTTTGAACGACTCTGCTTACGATCAGCAACACCTGACGTATCAAGCGAGCCACGCACAATGTGATAGCGAACACCAGGAAGATCCTTCACTCTTCCACCACGAATCAAAACAATTGAATGCTCCTGAAGATTATGACCTTCGCCTGGAATATATGCCGTAACCTCAATTTTATTCGACAACCTTACGCGTGCAACTTTACGCAACGCCGAGTTAGGTTTTTTAGGCGTCGTTGTATAAACACGAGTACAAACCCCACGCTTCTGCGGGCATTTTTCAAGCGCCGGTGACGCTGTTTTTGACACCTTTACACTTCTTCCTAGCCTGATAAGCTGCTGAATCGTCGGCATACTGAAACTCTCTTTCTTTTTTAAAACCCTCTGATTACGAAAAACTCGAATACAAAAAATTCATAAGGACTGTCAATGTAAGCGAATTACAGAAAAAAACAAACCAAGAAATGTTTATTTCTTTTCAATCCATCATAATTTTATTCCTTGGTTTGTACACATGGTCTGACTGCAAAAAAAAGACAGCGAAGAACCGTACTCAGCCTCTTCACTGTCCAATTCAACAACCTGCCTGATCTCTTCACTTCAACCCATCTATCGTGCTCTCATTGTCATCGAATCGTCAATCTGACCTGTTGTTGACGGTTTATGGTCATAATACGACCAACCATCATAAATATATGACGTGCTTTACAGTAAAAACTTGCACAGCAAATTGCTTATCGAGAAACTATTATTCATGGCGTAAAGCTTCAACTGGTTTCAGCTCAGCAGCTTTACGTGCAGGCCATAGCCCAAAAAAAATACCGGTTAATACTGAAAAGGTCGCTGCAAGCACAACGGCAAGCATTGAAGTTTTCACAGCCCATCCTGCAACGAGTGAAAGAAGCAGCGAAATACCAATACCCGTTACAACACCAATGAACCCTCCACTCATCGTCATTCCAACCGACTCTACAAGAAATTGCAGCATAATATCGCTTTTTCGTGCACCTATGGCTTTACGTAGCCCAATTTCACGGGTTCGTTCAGTAACAGAGACAAGCATGATATTCATAATGCCAATACCACCAACCAAGAGCGAAATTGCAGCAATAGACCCCAAGAGCAGACTCATTGTTTGTGTGGTACTGCTGAGCATTTTCTGAATTTCGGTCATATCTCGGATATTGAAGGAATCATCGCCACGTTTCAGTTTGTGCTTCTGCCTGATCAGCTCAGAAATAGCCTCTTTTGCCTCACTTATCTGCGAGGCTTCACGCACTTCAACAAAAATTCCACTGAGATAATCTCGCCCAAGAAGACGATACATTGCCGTAGTAACTGGAATAATGACCACATCATCTTCATCCTGTGGTCCTGAAAACCCTTTGGCAGGCGCAACACCAATCACGTTGAAATTGATACGGTTTATCTTGATGGTTTTGCCGATGGGATTACTGTTTCCAAAAAGCTCTTTCACAACTGTCACACCAATAATAGCTGATTTTTCACGACGTTGAATCTCGTCAGTGGTAAACCATCGCCCTATTGAAGGAAGTGCGGCGCGCAT
>CAIQSY010000053.1 GCA_903874585.1 uncultured Chlorobiaceae bacterium
CTGCTATGTTGACGGAAGTGGTCGTTTTACCGACTCCCCCCTTCTGGTTTGCAATCGCAATAACTCTGCCCATGTACCAACCAGCAAAATTTTAAGCAGTTAAAAGTATTTTCGCTCTTATCATATCGTGTTACATTATAATACTTACAGCAACCATTACAAATTTTTAATCTTGTTTGATGCTTGTTTGATGGAAAGGCTGAAAAAACAATTCTATGAAATGCCGACCCTTGCACTTGCTGAAGCGCTGCTTGGGAAAATTTTTGTGCGCACACTACCAGCAGAAAATGTGCAGTTAAAAGGTAAAATTGTGGAGACTGAAGCTTATCTCGGTAATAATGATGAAGCGAGCCATGCGTGGCGCGGCAAAACGCCACGAAATGCGATGATGTTCCATTCACCTGGAAGTATCTATATCTATTTCACTTATGGCAACCATTACATGCTCAACATTGTGAGTGAGCCAATGGAGAGTGCTGGCGCAGTACTTATCAGAGCCATGGAAGCAGTTGAAGGTCTGGAGTTTATGCAACAGCATCGTGGCACAGAGAAAATCACCAATCTGATGAGTGGTCCGGGTAAATTGACGCAGGCATTAGCAATTGACAAACTCAGTAATGGTAAAGATCTTTTTGGTGATGAATTTTGGCTGGAAGATGCGCCAGCCGTGCCGCAAGAGTTGATTGGAACCTCCACGAGAATTGGTATTTCACGAAGTCGAGAATTGCCATGGCGTAAATTCATGATCAACAATCCCCATGTCTCGAAAAGCAATGTTACATTAATGTAAAAAAAGAGAGTTGCATATTGGAAAGTTGAAAAAAATAACTCTTTTTGAGGCTAAATATCTCTGTCAGGAAGCCGCCATAACCCTCACAAACGTCTCCCGTCATGATCGGAAACCCACTCTTGCCAGAAATCAGGGAACTGATCGAGCAACGTAATTTCAGTGCACTCCAGCGAATTTTCAGCGACTGGCTGCCGGTTGACCTTGCGGAGCTTATCTCCGATCTTCCAGAGAGTGAACAGGGTATTCTCTTCCGATTGCTCCAGAAAGATATTGCCACCGAAACCTTTGAGTATCTCGATTTTGATTCGCAGCAGAACCTGCTGACCGCGCTCACCAAGAAGGACGTTACGCATCTGCTGAACAGCATGTCGGCGGATGACCGCACGGCGTTGCTTGAAGAGCTGCCTGGCACGGTTGTGCAGGAGCTGCTGAAACTGCTCTCTTTCAAAGAGTTCAAGATTGCCAAAACGCTGCTTGCATACGCCGAAGATAGCGTCGGGCGACTCATGTCACCAGATTACCTGAGCATCAAAACAGATTGGGATATCAATCAGGTTCTTGACCACATCCGCACCTACGGACACGAGAGTGAAACTCTCAACGTTATTTACGTTGTGGATGACATTGGCAAGCTCAAAGGTGAGTTACTTGCACGAACACTACTGCTCTCTCTGCCAGAAAAAAAGGTGAGTGAAATTATTGATGAAGAGAAGCTTATTACCCTGACCGCCGCACAAGATCAGAAAGATGCGCTCGACACCTTTAAACGGTATGACACGGTTGCGCTGCCGGTGGTGGACTCGAACGGTTATTTGATTGGTGTGGTAACCGTTGATGATATGCTCGACGTTGCGGAAGAGGAGGAGACGGAAGACATTCAGAAATTCGGCGGTATTGAAGCACTTGAGGATCCTTATATTGATATCTCAATATTAGAGCTTATTAAAAAACGTGCCGTGTGGCTGGTCATTCTGTTTGTCGGCGAGATGCTTACCGCATCAGCAATGGCATTTTTTGAGGATGAACTGGCAAAAGCGATTGTGCTGGCAACCTTTATACCGCTCATCATTTCAAGTGGCGGAAACTCAGGCTCACAGGCGGCATCGCTTATTATCCGCTCACTCTCACTTGGTGAGATAAGCATAAGCGACTGGTGGAAGGTAATGCGCCGCGAACTCGCTTCCGGGTTAGCACTCGGCTGTATTCTTGGTTTTATTGGCGTATTAAGAGTTGTGCTATGGGCAATGGCTTTCGGTCATTTCAACACTCAATGGCTCTATATCGGCTTTACCATCGGTCTCTCTCTCGTCGGCATTGTGATGTTCGGCACCCTGACAGGCTCGATGCTTCCGCTGTTGCTAAAGCGCCTTGGGCTTGATCCTGCGGTCTCTTCAGCACCATTTGTTGCCACACTTGTTGACGTTACCGGTATTGTGATTTACTTCAGCGTTGCCTCAATGTTGTTGGGTGGTATTCTTCTCTAAGCATAGATTGGCGGAAACACTATGGAAAAGAGGGAGATTTTTATAAATTCACCGCTGTCAACCAATGATTTGATTAAAAAGGAGAGGTGCGAGAGTGGTTGAATCGGACGGTCTCGAAAACCGTTGTGCGCGTCAGTGTACCGTGGGTTCGAATCCCACCCTCTCCGCTAACAAAGCCCCGCTGACCATGCGGGGCTTTGTTATTTCAGTAAATCCATGGAATAAATTTCTTCACCTTCCGTGCATACTCAACATACTCAGGATGACGCTCTGTCAACCAGCGCTCTTCACGAGAGGCTTTGTAGGAGAAAAAGAGAAGTGCAATAATTGTTACAAGTAAATGTGACAAACTGGCGTTAAACACCGTCCAACCAAAAGCCGCAAAAAGCTGACTGCTGTAGAGTGGATGACGTACCAGAGCATACATGCCAGTTGTTACCAGACGATTATGATCAACGGGATACGGCAGTGGTGTTAAAAACTCCTTGATATGCCGTGAACCCAAAGCACCAAGCAGCAATGCCGCCACCCAGCTTACCAAAAGAGTTGCCCAACGGAGCATCGTCAGCTCATGAAACAGCTCGCTTGTATGAATTGTGGGATAAACTGGCAACACAACAAAAATGGCCATAAGAAGAAACTGAACCGCCACAAGGTGCTCTCCGCGTTGACCCCATGCCATTTTGTTTTTTGGTGCACGATCTTTTTTCATAAGAATACTTTAGTATCAGGTTATGCCTCAAGACCTTACAGGCACGTCAAGCGCCAGAAGGAGATACTCTCGGACATGCTTTGTAGCAATATCCTGAAGCGACGAGAGTTTAATGTGTCGGCGAAACTTACCCTTGCCTTCAAGCATTTTGAATGTATCTTCGAGTGAAGCTCCAGCACCAAACTCCAGAGAAACATTTAACCCTTTCGAACAAAATAAACAATGAATCCAGACATCATTATCAGGAACGAGACGCATGACGATATATGCGCAATAACTGAAGTAACTGTTGCAGCATTCGAGAGCTTGGAGATTAGCAACCATACTGAGCAGTTCATTATTGAGGCGCTACGTGCTGCCAAAGCTCTTACGGTATCGCTGGTTGCTGAAATGAATGGCAAAGTTGTAGGGCATATTGCGTTTTCTCCCGTAACTATTTCAGATGGCACCACTGGCTGGTACGGACTTGGACCCGTTTCGGTTTTGCCGGCACACCAGCAGCGAGGCATCGGTAAAGCGCTGATTCAGAAAGGGTTGAGGTGTTTGAAAGAGATGAATGCTCAAGGTTTTTGCCTTGTAGGGCATCCACTGTACTACAGAAAATTCGGGTTCACCACTATGCCTGCGCTTGTGCTTGAGGGAGTACCTCCAGAGGTATTTTTTGCTCTGGTCTTCGACGGGCATACACCGCATGGCAATGTGGCTTTTCACGAAGGATTCAATGCCTATCTGCCAGATGTAAAAGAGGGGTAATTATAATAACACTAAAGCCCTGCTGACCGCTTCAGGTTCGCGGGCAATCACCGTTAACAAAATCCGCGCTGAACGTTCGGGTTGACGACGCTTTTGCTCCCAATCTTGCACTGCTCGAACATCAAACCCAAATCGTGCAGAAAACTGTGATTGCGTTAAACCCAAGCTGGCGCGAATTGCTTTAACATCAACCGCTTCGGGAACATGAGCAACACATCCTTCGCTTATTTCCCCGCAAGCGTATGCTAATGCCTGCTTTGCTGATGCGATAAGCTTACATCCTGCTTTTGACATAACCTGTAACTCCTTGTCTATACGTTTCGGCAAGTGCGCCTAAAATTTGCTTTAATTCATTCCGTTCTGCTTGAGATACGTTTGCTATTTCACCTTTGGAAAATATCGATAACAGAAAAACAGGAATATCCTTCCCCCCATAAAACGTAATAACCCTGTAACCACCACTTTTTCCCTTACCTCGACCGGCAAACCGAATCTTTCTTGCGCCACCAGTGCCTTTGATTTCAACTCCCGCATTGGGTGTTCGAGCAACATAATCAACAATTGAACATCGCTCCCGATCTGTTAAACCAAGTGCCTTAGCATCAATAAGGTAATCTGCTGTTTCAATAACAACGTGCATAAGAAGGCTTCAAAAAAATTAGTATCTATCACTACGAAAATAATGCGTACATAAAGCAAATATCACTACACACTAGTAATGTATGGTAATATTAAGATTATTTAAGCGTAATTATTTCATAATAAAGCAAAATCATCACCTTCTTACGAACTAAAGATACGGTTATGCCGTATATAAAACAAAGAGTATCAAACATATTCAATCTCCCTCTACAAACATAAAGCCTTGTAAACTTTGCTCCAATGCACAAGTTTACAAGGCTTTATTACGAACTGGCAAATATTGACTACGGATGATGACCGATCATGCAAAAAATTTCCCGCGAAACCAGAGCGCAACATTGACGAGAGCAATTAACGCTGGCACTTCGACCAGTGGACCAATGACCGCAGCAAACGCTTCGCCGGAGTTGATGCCAAACACCGCAACAGCGACCGCAATGGCAAGCTCAAAGTTATTGCTTGCAGCTGTGAAGGCGAGTGTTGCCGTTTTGGGATAGTCAGCGCCAACCTTTTTACCCATATAAAACGAAAGCAGAAACATCACCACGAAGTAGATCAAAAGAGGAATTGCAATGCGTACGACATCCATCGGGATAGCAACGATGTACTCCCCTTTAAGCGAAAACATCACCACAATGGTAAAGAGCAGCGCCACCAGCGTCAGTGGGCTGATGCGCGGAATAAATTCTCCCTCATACCACTCTTTGCCCTTCAAACGCAGCAGAACAAAGCGCGTCAGAAAACCAGCAATAAAAGGAATACCGAGATAGATAAAGACCGAACTGGCAATTTCTGCAATGGAGATATCAACGGCAAATGACGTAAGCCCCAACCACTTCGGCAAAACCGTCAGAAAAATCCATGCGTACACGGAAAAGAAGAGCACCTGAAAAATTGAGTTGAAAGCCACAAGACCAGCAGCATACTCGGTATCGCCATTGGCAAGCTCATTCCAGACAATGACCATCGCAATGCAGCGAGCAAGACCAATCATGATGAGACCTGCCATATAGTGCGGCATGTCGGCAAGAAAGAGTACGGCAAGAGCAAACATCAGAATGGGACCAATCACCCAGTTCTGCACAAGCGAGAGGAGCAGCACTTTCGTGTTACGGAAAACGTCGCCAAGCTCCTCGTATTTTACCTTTGCCAGCGGAGGATACATCATGACGATAAGTCCAACAGCAATCAGCAGATTTGTGGTTCCCGACTGGAAATGGTTCCAGAAGCCGGTAATTCCGGGATAGAGATAACCGGAGAGTACGCCGACGCCCATGGCAAGAAAAATCCAGAGCGTCAGATAGCGGTCGAGAAATGAGAGACGTTGTGATACAGTACTCATGGTGATAGTTGATAAAGTTAACGTAAAAATTGCATCCGAGAGCCTCAGACAACGAATTCATTTCACGGTGGCTGATGCTCTCGAAGCCACTACTCTTTTGCGGTAAGATTCTCGTTATAGAACTGCCGGAATCGCTGGTTGATTTCATTGCGGACACGCCGGAACACGGTAACCACTTCATCCTTGCTTCCTGTTGCCTCCGCCGGATCGTCAAACCCGATGTGCAGCCGATGCTCCACTTTGCCGGTGAACATCGGGCATTGCTCTTTGGCGCCACCACACACGGTGATGACATAATCAAAAGGTCGGTCGAGAAATTCGTCCACACTTTTCGGCTTGTTGAGGCTGAGGTCTATCCACTCTTCACGCATCACCTTGATGGCAAGAGGATGTAACGACTCCGCCGGTTTAGTGCCTGCGGAAAAGACCTCAAGCGACTTGTCGAATGAACGCAGAAACCCTTCAGCCATCTGGCTGCGGCAGGAGTTTCCGGTAC
>CAIQSY010000054.1 GCA_903874585.1 uncultured Chlorobiaceae bacterium
AATCGTCATTCACCGACTGGATAAAACAGGCGTGAGCTTGTGGCCGCGAATAAGCATCCTCCGACTCCTTCACCTTGCCCGTTGCAGGATCAACATAATAGTGCCCTTGCGCCGGTCCGGTCGTTCCATAAGCAAAATTGAGGCCAGTATTGAACCACTGCGGAGAATTTGGTGCGCCCATCTGCCCCAAAAGCATGAACGCCATTTCGTCATAAAATGCCTGGGCATCGTCAGGCGTATCAAAATACCCGTTCTTCTCACCCCAATCGCGCCAGCAACCCACCATCCGATGCACCACCTGCTTGATGGAATGCTCACTGCCCGTCACCGGCTTACCCTCGCTGTCGGTTATGACGTTCCCCTGCTCGTCGCACTGCAGAATACCCGTTTTGCGGAAATACTTCTGCGCAAGAATATCAGCCGCAACCTGCGACCATTGGGCTGGAACCTCGATATTCGTCATCTCAAAAACCTTTGAGCCATCAGGATTACGAAGTACCGATGTTCGTGTCGTGTAGTCGAACCGGTCATAGACATTCTCACCAGGAAGGGTGAAGAGACGAAATATTTTCATGAGATATCAGGTGTAGAAATTGGAGATTTTTGATAGTTGAGCAGGAGAACGAAAAAGACCACCTCATTGATGACAAATTTGGCGGGGATAGAACATACAAAAACAAGCCAACCTAAAGAAATAACCTTTCCTATAGTTGAGTAACCTTTACGTAGAGTAAACTAAGAAAAAAAGAAAGAGAAGAAGAAAATTCCTACACCAAGCCAAAAGCCGATATATCTTTTTTTTATTTTTGATGCTTACGTTTGGTTTACCGCAGTTTGGGCAAAGTTGAGCTTCGTTTGTCATCTCTTTGCCGCATTCTTGGCATGTGATCATAGCCATACAATTGTAGGTATCATTATGATAGCCATAAATAAATATGGCACATCTCTGGGGGTTATGATCCGAATATTACGGGCGATAGTATTCTCGTTGGTTTTCTATTTCCTGCGAATGTTTAGCTGCCAGCTTTCGACAAGTCATTGATGTACCACTGTTTATGGAATTCGATGAAATCCTCCATTTGTTTACCGAATACGCCAATCCAACCTCCAGTCCACGTGCCGAATGCTGCTGTGCCATCGGGCTTGATAACATTCTCTGGTAATGTGCGCATGGTATAAACGGGGTTCTGAGTTTCAAATTCAACGCCTAACGTTTTAAAGTAAGAGCCCTTGAGTAAGAACTTAGTTTGCCCCTTGAAGGAAAGCTTAACTGTTTCATAATCACAATCTTTTTGAGTGGCTGCGAACTGTAAAAGTACACGGAAGATGTCAACGGGGCTATTTGTTTCAGAAACAACTTGTAGGTCAAACACAAGCGTTTTCGGATTTACGAGATAATCATAATGAGCAAGTGCGCTGATCCCTTTATTTCGCGTATCAGAATTGAGAACAGTGGAAAGGGAGCGTTGAACGAGTATATAGTTTATTGCTAATACGACTGTTATGATTAGCGTGAGGCTACCCAAAAAGACTGCGAACCGACGAGACATTATATGCTATTTTAAAGTTATAGTCCTTTAATACTAGGAATTATCTATCTGGTGATTTACACAATTTCCCTTATAACCCTAATGTATGTATCTTATTTAAGAATTAGACTTTTCTGTATACCCCTGTTTATAAAGACTTTTTTCGTGCAAACCATTTGCAAATGCTGGGAATACCAGCCACGATATCCCTCCTGTAGCAATAGCTGCGATAAATGCCATAACAGCCCATCCCCACATACCTTTAACTGCAAACCAAAAAATACCACATAAAAAACAGGACCATGACCAACCCATAAAGACAGGCTGAGAATACCCATTCCCTGATGGATGATACAGATTGTTTTTAAGCGTGCTCATAATGAAATATTTAAATTAAATAACACAAAAGAACTATAGCTGCTGCAAGTTTTTTCACCTAAAAAACTTATAAAATACTGAGCTTGTAGAGATAGCAAATTGGTTTGCCGTTTACAGAAAGCAAAAAAACGGTTGCTCAGTTTTGATAACCCGAAGGCGCTATACTTTAGTTAAAGCGCGATACATGATATCGACAACTACCATCTATACCCTACACTTCCCACAACACCTCTTCGATTGTCATACTCGCAATGTACGGAAATAAGAGACCCTATAGGATAAAAAGCTGCACCACCGCCAAATAGTCCCGTAATCTTCGAAGCGCTATTTAATTTGTATAACCATCCCGTTGCATTAGAAACAGCAATATCTTCTTTTTCGGCTATGCTAACCCCTCCTGTGCCAAATAAAAATAATCCACTGCCCGGAATAGGTTCAATTCCCAGTTTTGTGTAAAAGGCATACTCTGGATTTGGCTGTTTATGAATGACATAATAATTGCTATGCGGGATTGAATAATCTAGTATATCTCCGGACACGCTGTCGTTATTAAAGATAGCTCCAAACCCACCACCAATCATGTAGTTTACAGTATTATCAGTTGTTACCTTACTATAATCAATTGATATGTTTACAGCTCCGGCCTTTCCTCCAGAACCCACACCAAAACTTACGTTATTTTCAGCTAATAGAATCCTAGGTACAAGACTTGTGAAGATAATCAAGCATGCTGAAATGGTAGAGATATTATATTTCATTGTAATAGTTTATGGTTAAATATCACTCACGGCTAAACGATTAAAAGCAATAACTTATTTTATCATTTTGTCGACAATCACCATCTGGGGCGAGAGCGATAAGTGATGACGGCGCTTATTGGCTTATAACGTAACGTTCCAACCCATCTGGCGCAAGATCTTCACCTTCGGGCCAGCAGATGCCGCCAATTGGATCGATACTAACCTGCCGAAAATACCTCTCCTGACGCAGTCGCCAGTAGGCGTCGCGACTTTGTATCAAAGGTTCAAGATTCAGGGTTAGCTCCTGGTCATCTGTTAATCTGACTTGTAATCTCAGCCCTGAAAGTGGTATCACTTCCACAACCTGAACCCATGGTGTTTCAAGTAGTGAGCTCATTCCACGTTGTCATTAACTCCTCTTTGTTAGCCAAGATAAAGCTTTTTATTTTCCTTAGTTGTGCTGTTGGCATCTGACCCGCACATAATTCTCCACTCTCCAGACTGAACGATCCGGCATAATCACCATACATTGCGTGACAATGAGGCTTTTCATGATCATCCATGTACATGTAAATCGAAATACCAAAGAAAAAGGCTATACGCGGCATTGATAATTCAGTGTTCAATTATTGCAGTATTTTTAATACCGATGGCTTTCAACATGTCCATTTGAATAAGTTATACTATTTTTTTGAGAGCTCAATATTCTAACTATTGATTGCAATGGGACAAATCCAGCGCTTCGATGATGTTGTTGCGAATCAGGGGGATTTTGATAGCTAACGAAAGAAAAACCGCTGAAAAATCTTTAACTTCCCTCCCAAATACAGCCCGCATCCGACGGCGCTCTTTCCACCACAATCAATGCTGCACCTTTGGCTCTCGACTACTCCACCCTGAACCTGCTCCGTCAGAACCATCCTGCGTGGCGCCTCCTGTGCGCTCAACATGCGCCGCTGGTGGCGGGATTTCTGCACCGGGTCTTTATTGTGCCCAATGTGCGGATTCTCTCGCAGGCCGATCTGGTTGAGGCGCTGGAGGATGAGCTTTTTGCCCTGCGCCAGCAATTAGGCGCCGACCAGTTTCCCAATACGGCGCAAAGTTACCTGAATGAGTGGGCCGAGAACGACAAGGGGTGGCTGCGCAAATTCTATCCGGACGGAACGGATGAGCCTCACTTCGACCTGACGGCCTCCACTGAAAAGGCGCTGGCCTGGCTTGAGAGTTTAACCGAGCGTGCATTTGTAGGCACCGAGTCACGACTGCTTACCCTCTTTGAACTCTTGCGGCAGATGAGCACGGGAAGCCAGGCTGACCCGGAGGTGCGGATTGCGGAGCTGCAAAAGCGGCGTGACGACATTGATGCCGAAATTGCCCGTATTCGTGCCGGAGAGATATCGCTGCTTGATGATACCGGCCTGAAGGATCGCTTTCAGCAGTTTCTGCAATTAGCTCGTGAGTTGCTGACCGATTTTCGTGAGGTGGAACATAACTTTCGCACGCTCGACCGCCGCGTGCGTGAGCGCATTGCCCTCTGGGAGGGTGCCAAGGGGGCGCTGCTGGAGCAGATCATGGGCGAACGTGATGCCATCGCCGATTCGGATCAGGGGAAAAGCTTTCGGGCATTCTGGGACTTTCTCATGTCGCAGTCACGCCAGGAGGAGCTGAGTCTGCTTCTGGAAGAGGTGCTGGCCTTGCCGCCGATCATCTCCATGCGCCCCGACAACCGTCTGCGGCGAGTTCACTACGACTGGCTGGAGGCCGGAGAGCACACCCAGCGCACGGTGGCCCGCCTCTCCGAGCAGTTGCGCCGCTTTCTCGATGACAAGGCGTGGCTTGAGAATCGGCGCATCATGGATATTCTGCACAACGTCGAAACCCAGGCCCTTGATTTGCGCGACGATCTCCCGTCAGGCGGCTTCATGCCTCTCGACGGTTCCTCCGCGCTCATTGAACTGCCTCTCGAACGAACGCTCTATCGCCCTCCCTTCAGGCCATTGATTGCCGGTGTTGCCCTTGATGAGGGGGATGCAGAGATTGATACCGCCGTGCTCTACGCCCAGGTGATGGTCGATCGGGCCGAGCTGTTGCGCAATATCCGCCTGGAACTTCAGACGCGCAGCCAGGTGACGCTTGGGGAGGTGGTTGCGCGTCATCCTCTCCATAACGGACTGGCCGAGCTGGTTGCCTACCTGCAACTTGCCGGAGAGTGGCCCCGAACAACGGTGGATGAAGGGGTAGAGGAGCAGGTACAATGGCAGAGCCCGACGGGGATAACCCGTGAGGCCACCTTGCCGCGTATTATCTTATTAAGAAACGGATGATGAATTATACAGAGAGTGACAACAACCGACCGGCTTCTCATAGTCAGGAGCTCGCTTCAATTGTGATTCCCCTATTGAAAGGGGTGATTTATCAGGAGGAGAATCCGGCATTATGGAGCGCTTTGCTCAACCTGATGGCCGCCGTTCGCGATTACGTGGCGGTGCTTGGTCTGGAGTTAATCCTCGATGAGGCAGAAGGATACGCTTTTTTGCGCTCGAATTCCGAGAGCGAAACGGAGGGGACCAACAGCGCTCCCCGGCTGATGGCACGCCGCCAGCTCAGTTACC
>CAIQSY010000055.1 GCA_903874585.1 uncultured Chlorobiaceae bacterium
ATTCCTTTGTCGTCGGTTATAACGCCGGAGAGTTTGCCATGCTCAATATATGGCGCAGCAGCAGCCGTATTGTCGAACAACTCGATGCCCTCCTTTTCAGCTTTTGCCGCAAGCCATGCGCCGAATCGGCTCAGTGAAATAATGAGCGACTCTTTATTGCTGAACGGTTCAGGGATGAAGGGAATGGGAAATTTCCGCTTCCCTTTTAAAATCCAGATGTTTTCGTGGTTGACCGTGCCTTCAATCGGGCAGCCCTGCTGGCGATAATCGGGCAGAAACTCCTCCAGCGCTTTTGGATCAAGCAGTGCTCCTGAAAGAAGATGAGCGCCGGCGTATCGCCCTTTCTCAATCACCGCAATGGCGGGTTCAAGAGGCGCTGCCGATGTTTTGTTGTGCTGTTTGATGAGGCGTTGCAGGTGAATTGCAGCGGTGAGGTTTGCCGGTCCGGCACCGACAAAGAGAACATCAAAATCAATTGATTCGCGAGTAACGGTTTCTGCCATATTCTCAGCTCTGCTTTTATGCGGTTTTTATGTCCATCAACGTTCCATCAACGCCTGTACACCAAGATGGTAACTCTTTACGCCAAAACCGCAGATAACACCTTTGCAGACTGCTGAAATTACTGATTTGTGGCGAAACTCTTCGCGGGAATGAACGTTGGAGAGGTGCACCTCAATCACAGGAGTAGTAATGGCGCTGATGGCGTCGCGCAGGGCGATTGAGTAATGGGTGAAGGCACCGGCATTGAGCACAACCCCCGTGAATCCTCCTTTATCTTCGATGTCAAAGAGTTTTTGCAGCAGTGCGCCCTCAAACTCCGACTGAAAAAACTCAAACGCCACCATGGGAAAACGTTCTGCAAGTTCACTATTTATATCCTCAAGCGTCTGAGAGCCATAGATGGTCGGCTCCCGTTTGCCAAGGCGCGAAAGGTTTGGACCGTTCATTACAAGTATCGACACATCACTACTGGCATCTCTCATTTTTTCCTGCCTTTGGTTGATTTTGGCTTGACTGTTGTGTACATGGGGAAAATAAAAAAAACTGTACGTGGAGTGACAAGGAAAAATCGAGAGTGGCTTCGAGAGGCTCTCGAAGCCAGCGCTTGTTTGTTTTGAACACGATTCACTGGATTGGCAAGATGGGGAGGATTAAGAAAACAGGATGTGTGTTTTTGTTTTAACCGTATATTTTACAGTATTTTATTGGTTTTAATTGGTGATTGTTTGGAAGATGGTGAGATTTAACAATCAGTGATTGCTAACTTAAAATATTAGGGGACGATGCTGGATTATTTATTAGATGCACATGAACGCCATTGGGAGAATGCTGAACTTTTGATGGGTAACGAGCGATTTGCCAATGCTGGGCACTTGTATGGCATTTCAGCAGAATGCGGACTCAAGCGGTTAATGCAACAATTTTGTATGCAAATGACAGCGGCTGGAGATAAACCCAGAATCGAGGGTGATCGGGTTCATGCTGATAAAGTTTTCGGACGCTTTGAAAGCTATCGTTCAGGGCATCATTTTGGTACCAATTATAATGTTGGCAGCACAAAACCCATTTCATAACTGGAATATTAGTGATCGATATGCTCACCGTACTGATTATAACAGCACAACAGTGGCCGATCATCAAAGAGGAGCTGATGAAGTTCGGAAATTGCTCAAAAAAGCTAAACACGCGGGTATTATCCCATGATGACATTTGCTGACACTCTCCCTGAATTGACCAATATCTTTCTTGATTTTAAGGATGAACTTGCTGTAATGCGTCCCATTTTGGTTAATCGGGATTTGAATGGACGGATACGCCTTATTATCGATGAAAAGTGGGAAAATTCTGAGCATCAGCAAGCCACGCTTACTCTCATTGCCATAAAGATGTTTGAGAAGTTGGGCGCACATACTTATCCCGTAGAACAATCCTTGTTGTTTGAGCCTGATATTCAGGATTTTCTTGAGCGTGAATTATCGTTTCCGCTTGAAGGAACAAGTGATGTTTTTGTTCTTGATCGTGTAGTGGTAGAGGGTAATTGGTCACAAATTTCCCCTGTAAATCCTTCTGTTCCACGAACAGTTTTCTTTTCAATTAAAGGTGGTGTCGGGCGATCTACTGCACTTGCGGCAACAGCTTGGGCATTGGCCGAGCAAGGCAAATCAGTGCTTGTGCTTGACCTTGATTTGGAGTCGCCAGGTTTGTCATCGGCATTACTTCCAAGTGATCGCCGACCGCTCTTTGGCATTACCGATTGGCTGGTTGAAGATTTGGTCAACAACGGCGATACTGTTTTGCACAACATGTTAGCACAAAGCGCGTTATCGCATAATGGTGAGATACTTGTTGTCCCCGCTCACGGAAGAATTCCGGGCGAATATGTCGCAAAACTTGGCCGAGTCTGGATGCCGAAAATGGATAGCAATGGTATGCGCGAATCATGGGCAGAGCGCTTGCGTCGGTTGCTTGATGCACTCGAAAGCTTATGGCAACCTGATGTTATTTTGATTGACTCGCGTGCGGGCATTGATGAAGTGGCTTCAGCCTGCATTACCGAGCTTTCGGCATCGACTATTTTGTTGTTTGCCCACAGGGTGCTACCGCAGCGTTCTGAGAGTTATCTTCAAAAGTTGTGTTTCAGGGTATTTGAGACTAACTGAACTGCAAGTGCTATATTGAAGCAAAAAAGGAGCACAAACATGATAACAGCGACATCTATTTTGCAGGGATTCTTGACCCAGCAGCCGAACCTTGAAGAGATTGCACGAGCAGGCGCTCAGCATATGATTGCCATGGCTATG
>CAIQSY010000056.1 GCA_903874585.1 uncultured Chlorobiaceae bacterium
ACAGCCTCATCACCGGCCATAATGGCGACGAAGGAGCTTTGGTTGTTGTCCGCGATTTAAGTGAGCAGCGTGCCATGCAGAACATCATCAATCGTCAGGAGAAACTGACGGCGATGGGTGAGCTTGCCTCAGGGGTTGCGCATGAAATCCGCAATCCGCTGAACGCGATTGGTGTACTGGCGCAACGGCTCGATATGGAGTTTTCGCCGATTGCTGATGACGATGATTATCGCGATCTTGTGCGTCTGATTGTTTCGGAAGTGCATCGTGTCAATGCCATTATCCAGCGATTCCTGAAATTTGCACGACCAACGCCACTGATGATGGTCAAGAGTAATCTCGATGATTTTGTCACAGCATATTGTCCGCTGCTTCAGGGAGAGGCTGATGTGAAAGGTCTCAGCTTTACCTTGCAGGCTGAAAGTGGTGCAGCGGTACTTCTTGATCCCGAACAGATGCAGCAGGCGCTGCTCAACATTGTCCAGAATGGTGTTGAGGCAACCGAATCAGGGGGAACGCTCTCGATTGTACTTTTCCGTCGAGCGCCGCAGGCGATTATTGCTATCACCGATTCAGGTTGTGGAATATCAGATAAGGAGATAGCACAGATTTTTAACCTCTATTTTACCACCAAACAAGATGGAACTGGCTTGGGACTGAGTATTGCCAACCAGATTGTGCAAGCACATGGCGGCATCATTGAGGTCGAGAGTATGAAGCAGGGTGGCACGCAGTTCAGGATTGTGCTTCCATTGGCGTCATTTTGATTATGAATTTTGGGTTTTGGATTTTGGATGAAGCACGTTTTGAACCATGATTATCAGGATTAAAGGATGCACAGGATGGCTCAGCTCGATATAATCATGCTAATCCCGTAATCCTGATAATCAAGGTTCAAGACAAAAATTGAGGGAAATATGGATCACACGATTCTTGTTGTTGAAGACGAAAAGGTGCAGCTCGACAGTATCGCCGGTTTTTTGACGAAACTTGGCTACCGGGTACTGAAATCATCCCTGCCTGTTGCAGCGCTTGATATGGCAAGGGATCAAGCTATCGATATTGTGCTCAGCGACTTCAAAATGCCCGGTATGACCGGCGTTGAGCTGCTTGGCGCACTCAAGCAGATGAATCCAGAAATCGACGTTATCATTATGACCGCTTACGGCAGCGTTGAGTCAGCCACGGAGGCGATGAAGCTCGGCGCAATTGATTACATCACCAAACCGATTGATCTCCATCAGCTTAAGGTGATGATTCATCATACGCTGGAGCGAAAAGTACTGGTGAGTGAGAACCAACTGCTTCGCCAGCAACTCTCGGAACGATTCAGCTTTGACGGAATTGTGTCGCAATCGTCAGCGATGAGTCAGGTACTGAATATTGCCGGACGTGTGGCATCAAGCAATGCAACGGTGTTGATTACCGGAGAGACGGGAACGGGCAAGGAGTTGATTGCTCAAGCGGTTCATTTTGCAAGTCCTCGGCGCGACAAGCCGTTTGTGGCGGTTAACTGTGCGGCGCTCTCTGAACATCTGCTTGAAAGCGAACTTTTCGGGCATGAAAAAGGTTCGTTCACCGGTGCAGATCGCCAGCGCAAAGGGCGCTTTGAAACGGCTGAAGGCGGCACACTTTTTATTGATGAGGTTGGCGAAATTCCTCTCTCCATTCAAGTAAAACTGCTCAGGGTGTTGCAGGAAAAATCATTCGAGCGTGTTGGCAGCTCTCTCTCCGTAGCGACGAATGTACGCATTGTGGCGGCAACCAATCGCGATTTGGAGGCGATGGTGCGCGATGGAAAATTTCGTGAAGACTTTTACTATCGCCTTAATGTTGTTGCCATTCGCATTCCTCCGCTTCGCGAACGTCGGGAAGATATTGCACCGCTTGTTGATCTTTTTGTTCAGCGCATTGCTGCTGAAAACGGCAAGCGAATTACTGGAGTTTCACGCGAGGCGATGGACAAGCTGATGAAATATGCCTGGCCCGGCAATGTTCGCGAGTTTGAAAACGTTGTTCAGCAGTCGGTTGTACTGTGCCGCAATGAGATTATTATCACTGAAGATCTTCCGCTTCGGGTTCATGAGCTTCATTCTGAACAGGAATTTTTTGTAACAATGACGGGCACATTTCTTGAAAAAGTTAAGGCTTATGAAAAATCGTTGATTGTTGCGGCATTGCACGAGGCGGGCAATGTGCAGACGCGGGCAGCAGAGCTGCTTGGCATTGGCGAACGGCATCTGCGCTACAAGCTCAAAAAATATGGCATGAAATGATGGCAGTTGCGACGATATGGTCGATGTGGCGACGAGGCCGTCGAAGTATCGACATCACTCGCAGAGACTCAAAAGATGGAATTATTTTTAAGTATTATTAAAATAACGATTTAACTTTTATTTCTTTTTCTGGCACGCTATTTGATTTGCTGTAAGTGATGGTGGATGAGAGAACAGAAGTAATCCACCTCTTTTCATTAAAAAAATCACTTAAACAGGAGAAGGTCATGAAAAAGATTATGAGTATGGTTGCGGTTTTCGGTATCGTTTTTGGCGTTTCACAGGTTACACCAGTTGTTGCCAGTGCAGCTCAAAATCAGCATGGGGTTCTTTTCGGAGGATTGCGTAGTTTTGTCGATCTGAATGGTGACAGCATCAACGACAATGCACCAGATGATGATGGCGATGGAATTCCAAATGGTCAGGATCCTGATTATGTCCGTCAACAAAAATCGTCTGCAAAAAATCGTCCAGCAGGTGCCGGAACAGGTGTCTGTACGAATCCAGCAGTCGTGCCAGTTGCAACGCCATAATTCGTCTTCTATGGAGTATTATGGTAAGCGAGTGTCAAAAGTTTAGTTTTCTTCAGGTTCAACAAAAGCAATATCGTTGAACCTGAAGTAATGTTAAAGAGGCTAACAATGTTCATTGTCAAAGGAACTCGTGTGCTGATGATGGTTTTTGCAACATCCTGCTTGGCTCCTCAGGTCTATGCTAAAGTCACGGAACCTCTTGCTGAAAAAAGTAGTCGCCAGCCGCAAGAACAGGAGATACAACAAAAACAGAGGTTTATTGATGCTGATGGTGATGGACTGAATGATCTCATCAAGGACAGTAACGGTGATGGCATTCCTGATGGCAGAATGCGTGATGGCTCCGGTCGTGGATATGGCGCTACTCAGGGCAACAGAACGCGGCAGGGTGCTGGTGTTGGTGCTGTCATTAATAACACAGGTCAACGCAGTGGCGGAACTGGCTCTGGAGGCGGATTGCGCATGCAAGGTGGACGCAGATAAATGCAACGTTTTATAACGATTTTACGAGGATTGGCGCTCATCGCCCTTTTCCCACTGACGGCATCAGCCGAATGGCAATCAGCGGCATCGTTATCGAGCAGCGTCGAAAGTAACGCGCTACGCAATTATACCTCTTATAGCGATATCGTGACGGAGGGCTCTCTCTCGGTGGCTCATCAATGGAACTGGCCATCATGGAAAGGCTCGCTCTCCTATACGCTCAATGCCGTCAGCTTCGCCGATTTTGCGGAGTACAATTATCATCTGCACACTTTTGGCGCAACAGCAGAGCATCAGTTGGTTCACGATGGCTGGGTGAGGGGTGGCGTACAGGCAAAAATGCGGATAGATCGTGAAATCTATAACCTCCTTGATTACAGTGAGTTCGAAGCTTTTCTTGAGGCAAAAATGCCGCATGAAAAGCCTTTGACCGTGTTTGCCGGATATACTCTCCGCAAGCGACATTATATCATGCTTGATGAGCTCGATAACTGGGAACATCTCGTGTACGGCAGACTGAATCTTCCGTTTTCAGATGGCACAACGGTTAATCTTCTCAGTGAAGTTGCTTATAAAAACTACGTCATGCCGATCGCATCCTCCAGTTCCTCAAATGGCGCAGGAGTGGGGCAGTGGGTTACAACCGCGCGATTATCCAGACCAATTGCTGAGCGTCTCGGCTTGATGGTGTACGTGCGAAGTCGCATCAATTTTGGGGATGATGAGCTTTTTGTTTCAGGATTATCGACCAATCATGTTTCCGAAAACGATCTTTACGACGACCGTTACAGCTACGAAAGTCGTGAGTATGGTGCCATGCTTTCGCGGCAACTTCCCCATGCTGTTACGCTGCGTGCTGGTTATGATTATGCCGACAAGCGTTTCGGGCAACCAGCGCTCGATCTTGCGGGCAACGCACTGCCGGATGCAAATGCAAGAACCGATAAAGAGAGCAGATGGTGGTTCAAGGTTGAAAAGAGATTTACTTCCGCAGGCAACATCCCATTCAACCTGTATGCCAAGTATCAATGGATGCAGAATGATTCAAATGACGAATATTATCAATATCGTGGATCTGCGGTGATTGCTGGGGTAGATGTTGAGTTTTGATGTATAAAAAAACTGAAATCGAAAGCTATAAGCCGAATTCTGTGAATTACTCAACGCATTGAGTAAAACTGCAGCCATTTATCTAATGCGGCTTACCCGAAAACTCTCCTTGCGGAATTGAACGGACCGCTCTTTTTCCTCAAGAGGAAAAGTTTCCCTATTTAGCCTTGCTTCGAGGAGGTTTGCCAAGCACACGGCATTACTGCAATGTCTGGTGGTCTCTTACACCGCCGTTTCACCCTTACTCTGTTTACCTTAATGGTACTCAAAGCGGTCTGTTTTCTGTTGCACTCTCTGTAACGAGCGGCTTGCACCGTCGTCCCCGAGCTTGAGCCTTGCGGCTCTCGATCGGCACCCTGCCCTGTGAAGTTCGGACTTTCCTCTGCACAACCTGTTGCTGCACAGCGACTGCACACTTGCGATTTCAGTTTTAATAAAGAACTCTGGGTCTCTGTTGTTTTCGGTTATACCGCTTGTTATCCTTCAGCCTCTTCAAAAAGGCGTTCATGCACAACAATGCGTCCACATGACTCACAAAGGTAAAAACCACCCTGCACAATCATGGTGTGGCGATTTGTTGGAACTCTTGTATTGCAGCCAGAACACGCATTACGATTCAGCTTTACAACAGCATTGCGTAATGTACCACTTCTCAAATGATCATATTTATCAAGCAACCGCTGTGCTTCGCGAATAATAAGCTCACGCTGTGCCACAACGTGCTTTTTCAAAGCTTCAACATCTTCAGCAGTTTCAATAACAATGCCATCAAGCTCCTCTTTTTTCTGGTCAGCCTGTTTTTTCAGATCAGCAAGCTGTTGCTGCAGCACATCATCAGGCATCATCTCTTCACTGATTTCATCGTAGCGATTTTCTACAATCAACTGCTGCCCTTTTTTCTGAATCTCCTGCGCACGCTGAACAGTATGGGCAATATCCTGCAATTTGATTTCAGCTAAAGCTATCTCTTTCTCCTCATATTCAATCTGCTTCGAGAGCGCATCATACTCTTTATTATTACGGGCAAGCGTCTGTTTTTCCTTGAAGTTCAGAATTTTGTTCTTGCACTCATTAATAATTTCGTGCAGGCTTGAGCGTTGCTTTAACTGCTCATCAGCACGTTTTTTACGAGTTTCAATCTGGCGAGCGGTAAAAATCAGATCCTCCTCAAGTGCCTGAATCTCCTCGGGCAATCCTTTCTGAAGACTGACTATGCTTTCTATCTGATTATCAAGGTGCTGAAGCTTGACAAGGAGGTTTATTTTAGTATGATCCACTACGGCTGCTGTTTTGGATTATTAAAGCATAAAAAAAGCACCTTCTCAAGAAAAGGTGCATACCTGTGTGCTGTATGTTAAAAACCCTGCTTGAGCTGATATGACTATTGTTGTGTTGTCAAGCATCTCTACGCGCATATCGCATTTGCATTATTTTAGTGCCCGAAAGGAGACTCGAACTCCTACACCTTGCGGCGCGCGTCCCTGAAACGCGTGCGTCTACCAATTCCGCCATTCGGGCATTGCGTTATGCCGTTCTTTCTCTACTCTTACTTAATCTCTTTATGAAGAGTATGACGCTGCATATTTGGATTGTATTTCTTTAAAATCAAACGTTCTGTGGTGTTTTTCTTGTTTTTTGTGGTGGTGTATCGTGAGACGGTTTTTCCTTCTTTTTTTGCCTCTGTACACTCAAGGGTGATAACGATTCTATTCTCTTTTCCTTTTGCCATGATAACGTTACTTTCAAAAACAGGTGTGTATAAAATTGGAAACAGTTTTGAATATAAGTTCAAAAAGATAATTTTGCAAGGCAACGGCTTTTCTTATTCTGTTTCTAATGGGAGAAAAGCTATTTTTATCTCGTTTTTCTAACTTTTAACAGGTAACGAAACCGTGCTTGAGAGTAACTATTTTCATTATATCGATAAAAGCTTGCATTGCGACAAGCTTGCGCTTGAAGAGCTTGCCGGCACTTTTGGCACTCCTCTTTATGTAACTTCTGAGCAAAGCCTTGTTGACAATTATAAGGCTTTTGAGCGTGCGTTTGAAACGTTACCTCATTTTACCTGCTATTCGGTCAAAGCAAATTTCAATCTCAGTGTTATCAAAACTCTTGCTGAGCTTGGTTGCGGGTGTGACGTCAATTCCGGCGGAGAGCTCTATCGGTCACTGCAGGCAGGTGTTGCCCCAGAAAAAATTATTTTTGCGGGAGTGGGTAAAAAATACGAAGAAATTGCGTATTCTCTTACTGCTGGAGTGCTCATGCTCAAGGCAGAATCGTTGTCGGAGCTTCGTACTATCAATCGGATTGCCGGAGAGCTTGGTAAAATTGCCTCTGTTGCGTTACGGATCAATCCGAATGTGACCGCTGAAACCCATCCTTATATTACAACGGGTGACAGCAAGGAGAAATTCGGGATTGATGAAGCTGAGTTGACTGAAGTGTTTTCGTTGCTTCCTCAACTGCCAAACCTGAAACTGGTTGCTCTTGATATGCACATCGGGTCGCAGATTTTTGATCCCGAATATTACGTTGCGGCTACAGAAAAGCTCCTTGCTCTTTTCAATTTGTCAAAAACAATGGGATTTGCCATTGAGTTCCTCGATATCGGCGGCGGTTTTCCTGTAACCTACGATCCACGGAAGATAGCGACACCGATTGAGCGTTTTGCTGAAAAGCTTATCCCGATGCTGAAACCTGCGGGTGTTACGGTGATTTTTGAGCCTGGGCGCTATCTGGTTGCCAATGCTTCAGTGCTGCTCACGAAAATTCTCTACAAGAAGCGCAATCATGCAGGAAAGGAATTTTTTGTCGTGGATGCTGGAATGACAGAGCTGATTCGTCCGGCGCTCTATCAGTCGCACCATGAAGTGCAGGCGGTGACGAGTCGTGACGAAAAGGTTATCGCTGATATTGTAGGACCGATATGCGAGTCGAGCGACTTTTTTGCCCGTCAGCGCGAAATTGATGCGGCTGATGAGGGTGAGTGCCTTGCGGTGATGTCGTGCGGTGCTTATGCTGCGGTGATGAGCAGTAACTATAACGGCAGGCTTCGTCCAGCGGAGGTGATGGTCAACGGAAGTGACGTAAAACTTGTCCGCAAACGTGAAACCCTCGAACAGCTCGTGCAGAATGAGCTGCTCTGAGAGGTTCTGACCTTTTTACAAAGGTTATGGGTGCAGGTTTTTGAAGATTTTGAGAGTTGCATCGGCCATGTTCAGGGTGTAGAAGTGAACGCCCTTGATATGATGGTCGATCAGCTCCTGAACCTGTGCTGTTGCCCACTCAATGCCTCTTGATGCTACATCGGCATCACTCTCTGCGTCAAGTACTTTTTTCAGTAATGGCGCTGGAACTCTTGCCCCAAGTGCCAGTTCAGCCATCCTTATCATCCCTTTTTTCGTGCTGATTGGCATGATTCCTGGAATAACAGGTACGGTAATACCCGCAATCTGGCAACGCTCCACAAAGTCGAAATAGTCGCGATTATCGAAAAAGAGCTGGGTAACAATGTAGTCGGCTCCCGCATCGACCTTCTCTTTCAAATACTCAATCTCCTTCATCCGATTTGGTGTTTCGGGATGTCCTTCAGGAAAACCTGCTACACCAACGCCTATATCAGGATAGTTTGTTTTGATGAATCGGACCAGGTCGATGGCGTGCCGAAAGTCCTTGATCGCATCGTCAATTGATGCCATTCCGGCAGGTTTGTCGCCGCGCAGAGCAAGAACGTTGTTGATGCCATTCTCCTGGTAGTTCTGCAGAATATTGCCAGTTTCTTCCGTATCAGAACTGATGCACGTAAGGTGCGATACAACGGTCAATCCCGTCTCCTGCTGAATCCTGGTTACCAGATTGTGGGTGCGTGAACGGGTCGAGCCTCCTGCGCCGTAGGTGACGCTGACGTACGATGGATTGAGCGGCGAGAGTGCAGCAATGGTTTCAAAAAGTGTTTCCCACTCTTCATCTTTTTTAGGAGGGAAAAATTCGAAGCTGAAGACCGGTTTGGTGGCAGAACCGAGTATGTCTTTGACAAGCATGCCGAGAGTGATGTTTAGAGACTTGAATTAAAAAATCGAATATACAAAAACAAAGCCGTGCCTAACGTAAAAAATATCAAGGAGCTGCAGCGGTTTGCGCTGTTTTCGATGGCACCTTATCCAGCAGTTCGGCTGCTTGTTGTCGTCATTTCAGGGATTCTTGCGGGCGCAAATCTCTCGCTCCGGCTTGAGGTTTGGGCGCTGTTGTGCGCGTGCGCGTTGATGGTGCTGCTGGCAAGTTTACACTACGAAAAGCTCAGGAGTTCCTCGCCATTTCCACTCTTTTTCAGCGCCTTCAGCTACATGTTTTTTGTGCTCTTTTGTTTTGCCGCGTTCAGCGCTTATCGGCAGGATTATGCGCCGCGTGACGGATTGTTGCGATTTTGCAGTAAAAACGTCATCATCTATGGCAGTATCGAGGGGCGTCCCAATTTCTATCCATCCAATGCCGGCTGGATTATGGAGGTTGAGGAGGTGTTCGATAATGGACGTACGGTGAAGCTGCATGATCGTGCAAAAGTTGTGATGCACAATGTCGGGCAATCAGACCATTTTCTTCACGATGGCGATATGGCGCGAGTGAAGGGGAAGCTCGATCTTTTGCCTGAATCGGCAAATCGTGGTGAATTTGATCCGCGCAAAGCTGGGCGTATGAAACAGCTATCGGTGCAGCTTTATTGCCCAGGTCCGTGGCAGGTGCAGGCGGATGGGCAGTCGCAGCTCAATGGATTTGAGCGCTTTGTGGTGCAGCCAACGTACGATTACATAATGAAAAGCCTCGATCAACTGATGCCTGTCGGGGAGGAGCGCAAACTCTCCTCCGGCGTGTTGACCGGTGAGCGGGAGACCATGTCGGAGGAGGT